>JBKOWA010000561.1:0-3404 GCA_046724155.1 Actinomycetota bacterium | reverse complement strand
GTATCCGGCGGGGCTGGCCGGGGGCGGTGGCGGCTGGTCCGGGTTGGGATGACCTGGTGCTCCCTCTGATGCCGACATCCTGGTGCCCCCTCCGCAACGCGGCCCCGCACCGACACCGTGACACAGTTCCGCGCGCAGCGGAACGCTGGGTGGAGCCGGCGATTCCGGATCGCCGGGCGGCGTCACCGGCCGTCCCGGCCAGCGCTCACCCGCGCCCCTTCGGACAGTGTCCCGACTCTCCCCGCTGCCCGCCTCGCGCGGCCTTGCGTAAGGTTGTTGAATATTTCCGGCAGGTTACCGCCCATCCCGTGACGCGTGCCGCGGCGGCGCTGCCGCGGCCGGAGACGGAGGCGTGAAGTGAACGTTCAGCGCAGGTGGAGCCGGCCGCTGCCGGCCCCCCGGAGGGTTGCCCGCCTCGCCCTGCTCGCCACCGGCGCGAGCCTGGTCGTCGCACCGCTGCCGGCCGCGCCCGCGGTGGCCGCGCCCGGCTGCAGCTCGGTGGCCGACTGCCTGGCGAAGCTGACGCTGGCCGAGAAGGCGGGCCAGATGACGCAGGTCGCCAACTCCTACCTCAGCAACAAGAACGACATCGCGACGTACGGGCTGGGCTCGGTGCTCAGCGGCGGCGGTGGCGGGCCGAACGGCGCCGGCGGGACGGCGACCCAGTGGGCCGACATGGTCGACGACTACCAGAGCTACGCCCTGACCAGCCGGCTCGGCATCCCGCTGATCTACGGCGTGGACGCCGTGCACGGGCACAACAACGTGCAGGGCGCGGTGCTCTTCCCGCACCACATCGGGATGGGGGCCACCCGCGACGCGGCACTCGTCCAGCAGGTCGAGGACGTCACCCGGCAGGAGGTGCTCGGCACCGGGATCCACTGGACGTTCGGGCCGTGCGTCTGCGTGCCGCGCGACGACCGGTGGGGCCGCACCTACGAGGGCTACGGCGAGGACCCGTCGGTGGTCTCGCCGCTCGGGCAGGCCGCGGTCAACGGCTTCCAGGGGCCGGCGCTCGGGACGGGCTCGGTGCTCGCCACCGCCAAGCACTACCTCGCCGACGGCGGCACGACGTTCGGCACCGGCGACAGCGGCTACCTCATCGACCAGGGCGACGCCCGGATCAGCGAGACCGAGCTGCGGGCCGTCCACCTGCCGCCGTACCAGCAGGCGGTGACCTCCGGGGTCGGCTCGGTGATGATCTCCTACAGCAGCTGGAACGGCGTGAAGGACCACGGCGACAGCCACCTGATCAACGACATCCTCAAGGGCGAGCTGGGGTTCCAGGGGTTCGTGGTCAGCGACTGGGGCGGGATCAGGCAGCTGCCCGACGCCACCTACGCCGACCAGGTCGCGCACGCCGTCAACGCCGGCATCGACATGGTCATGGTGCCGGACGACTACGTCGGCACCATCAACGCGATCGTCAACGACGTCAACGCCGGCAAGATCCCGCTCACCCGGGTGGACGACGCGGTGACCCGGATCCTGACCGCGAAGTTCGCCCTCGACCTGTTCAACCACCCGTTCGCCGACCGCGCCTACACCGCGCAGGTCGGCTCGGCGGCGCACCGGGCGGTGGCCCGGCAGGCGGTGCGCGCGTCGCTGGTGCTGCTGAAGAACGGCGGCGTGCTGCCGCTGTCCAGGACCGGCCCGTACAAGATCGTCGTCGGTGGGAAGTCCGCCGACAACCTCGGCTACCAGCTCGGCGGCTGGTCCATCAGCTGGCAGGGCGGCAGCGGCACGACGACAACCGGCACCACGTTCTGGCAGGCGCTGCAGCAGGCCACCGCCGGCACCGGCATCACGCTGCAGAACGTCGGGACCCGGACCAAGGGCCGCTACTCCGGCGACGTGGGCATCTGGGTCGGCGGCGAGACCCCGTACGCCGAGGGTCGGGGCGACTCCTCGACCCTGGCTTTCGGCAACGACAACTCCAGCCAGCTGTCCGACATCTGCGCGCGGGTCACGACGTGCATCGCGATCCTCTACTCCGGCCGCCCGGTGGTCATCGGCAACCAGCTGCCGAAGGCGGACGCCTTCGTGGCGGCCTGGCTGCCGGGCACCGAGGCCCAGGGGATCACCGACGCGCTGTTCGGCGGCGGCTTCACCGGCCGGCTGCCGGTGAGCTGGCCCAACGCGGTCAGCGACGAGCCGGTCAACAGCGGCGACGGCAAGGTGCCGCTGTTCCCGCTCGGCTACGGGATCACCCCGTACTGACCGGCTGTTCGGTCCGTACCGGCTGTTCAGCCCCGTACCGACCGGCTGTTCGGTCGTGCGCACCCGGCCCGGGCGACGCGCAGCGCCCGGGCCGGGCGGCTGGCTGCTGCGGCCGGCTCAGGGCAAGCGTTGGCGGTGCTCACCCGGGGCCAGTTGCCTTCGACCGTGGCGTGCCCGTGTGCCGGGCCGAAGGTCGGACCAGCGGGCACAGAGAACCTGAAGGGCGAACCAGTAGGCGTTTCACTGGGCGAACCAAGAGATGATCTTCACGACCGACTCTTGATCGGTTACAGTCCAGCGCTACCGGTCCAGCCGCTGACCCCTGATGATCACCGAACTACGCCACATGGATGATATCTCCGGCGGAGGCGTGGTCTTCGCTCTCGCCCAGCAGGGGTTCAGATGGGTAGCCAGACTGCTGGACCAAGCTTCCTACGACGAGAAAACCGGGCGGCAACTGCACCGCACGCTGGCCGAGCTGGGCCAGCTCACCGGCCATGCCGCACGCGACGCGGGGCAGCCTGCCTTGGCGCAGCGCTACTGGATCGCTGCGCTGCGGGCGGCGCACACCGCAGCCGATCCGGCGCTCGGGGCGTACGGCAGCGGGATGTGGAACAGGCCGCCAGCCGAGGTCTGGAAGCCGTCACCCTCGCCGAAGAACTGAACTCAACCCGCGCCACCCAACGAATCCACGACCTCCGCAAACAGCTGAAACCCCACGCCAAGGTACCGATCGTTCGAGAGTTTCTAGAGCGGGCTCGGGAACTGACATAGAGCGGTGGCGGTGTGGCCTTGCCGGTCGGTGTCGACGCGGTGGGGCCAGGTCCGTGGCGTAGGCGCGCAACAGGTGATGAAAGGTGTACGGCCGGGGGTGGGTGCTCGGGTGGTTCCGCGGCGCCACCGTCCGGGCCCGGGTGTCCCCCACGGCCTCGGCGGAACCAGTGACCTCGGCGGAGCCGATGATCTCGGTGGAACCAGCCGCCTCGGTGAATCCGGCGGCTCCAGCAGCCCCGGCTCCGGTGGCAGCGGGACCGGAGGCTCTGCCGGACCGGCCGCTCGGGGTCGAGCAGCCGGTGCCGGTGGGACTAGCGTCCCGGGTGTGACGGCCGATCCGGTGGACCAGATCCTCGCCCAGTGGCGGCGCGAACGCCCCGACCTCGACCCGTCGCCGATGGGTGTCATCG
>JBKOWA010000186.1:0-3830 GCA_046724155.1 Actinomycetota bacterium | reverse complement strand
ATTTCGGGACACCGCGACGGAGCGTGGCCATAGAATACCCCGAACGGAGTACGAAGGAACAGCCCCTGACCTGCCGGCCCCAACCTTGGCCTGGAGCTGGCTCACGAGGGGCACAGCACGGGGCGTTGTGGATCTTCGCCGCCCCCGGAGCGACGTGCTGGAGGCTGCTCGTGGTAGGCGACGACATGAAGAAGGGACAGGGGTTGGACGTGACCATCACCGACAACGCAGCCAACGGTGTTGCCGTCGATCGGACGGACGCCTTCACCGCGATGGTCGTGGACGACCACCCGCTGCTGCGGGAGTCCATGGTGGCCCGGCTGAAGACGATGGGTGCCACCGAGGTGCTGGAGGCGGCCAGCGTCGCCGAGGCACGGGCGCGGGCGAACGTGAGCGGCCCGCGCGACCTGTGCATCCTGGACCTCAGCCTGCCGGACGGCAACGGGCTGGACCTGCTCTCCGAGCTGCGGGCCGCGGGCTGGCCCCGGCTGGTGGTGCTGTCCGCGGCCGACGACCCGTACTCGGTACGGGCCGCGTTCGTGGCCGGCGCCCAGGGGTACCTGCTGAAGTCGGCCTCGCCGGCCGTCGTGTCCGACGGGGTCCGGCGGGTGCTGGAGGGCGGGGTCTACGCCGATCCCTCGGTGGCCAGCCTGCTGGCCGCGGGCCTGCGCGGCGGCCCGACCGAGAGCGGCGTCTCGGAGCTGTCCGCCCGCGAGATCGAGGTCCTGAAGCTGGTCGCGGACGGCAAGTCCAACAAGGAGATCGGCGAGGCGCTGAACCTGTCGGCGCTGACCGTGAAGAGCCACCTGGCCCGGATCGCCCGCAAGCTCGGCACCGGCGACCGGGCCGAGATGGTGGCCACGGTCATGCGGGCCGGTGTCATCCGCTGAACGGTCGGCAGCGCGCCGAGCTGCCGCCGGTCATCCCCGCGCCCCGGATGGATGACGCGGGCCAACCGTCGGCGCCGGCCGAACGTGCAGAACCGGAGCGCCCCGTGGTTCCGTTGCTGGAACCCGGCGACGGGGTGCCGGAGCCGATCGCCTCCGCCACGGAGCTGGCCGCGCTGGTGGAACGGATGAGGGCCGGCCGGGGCCCGGTGGCGCTGGACGCCGAGCGGGCGTCGGGTTACCGGTACTCGCAGCGCGCGTACCTCGTCCAGCTCCGGCGTGCCGGTGCCGGCACCGCGCTGATCGACCCGATCGCCTGCCCGGAGCTGTCCGCCCTCGGTGCCGCCATCGGCGCGACCGAGTGGGTATTCCATGCGGCCAGCCAGGACCTGCCCTGCCTGGCCGAGCTCGGGCTGCGGCCCGCCACCCTGTTCGACACCGAGCTGGCCGGCCGGCTGCTCGGCTACCCGCGGGTCGGGCTCGCCTCGATAGTGGAGGAGGTGCTCGGGCTGCGGCTGGAGAAGGGCCACTCCGCCGCGGACTGGAGCACCCGGCCGCTGCCCACCCCGTGGCTGAACTACGCGGCGCTGGACGTCGAGGTGCTGCTGGAGCTACGGGACGTGCTGGAACGGGAGCTGGCCCTCGCCGGCAAGCTGGACTGGGCGCACCAGGAGTTCGCCGCGCTCGCGGTGGCGCCCCCGCCGGCGCCCCGGGTCGAGCCATGGCGGCGCACCTCGGGCATGCACCGGATCCGGACCCGCCGGCAGATGGCCGCGGTCCGGGCGCTGTGGCAGTCCCGGGACACGCTGGCCCGCCAGCGGGACGTGGCGCCCGGCCGGATCCTGCCCGACAGCGCGATCGTCAGCGCAGTGCTGGCCAACCCCCAGAGCGTCGCGGATCTGGTCGCGCTGCCGGTATTCGGCGGCCGGCACCACCGGCGGCTGGCCGGGCGCTGGTTCGCCGCGCTGGAACAGGGCCGCACGCTGCCGGAGGCGCAGCTCCCCCTGCACACCCTGCCCAGCGATGCGCCGCCGCCGGTGAGCCGCTGGGCGGACCGGGACCCGGATGCCGCCGCCCGGCTCGCGGCCGCCCGGTCCGGGCTGACCGAGCTGGCGGAGCGGCTGCGGCTGCCGGTGGAAAACCTGCTCACCCCCGAGGTGGTACGCCGGCTGGCCTGGGCCCCGCCCCCGGACATCAGCGAGCCGAACATCGCCCAGCTGCTGCGCGGCCACGGCGCGCGGCCGTGGCAGGTCGAGCTGACCGCCCCGCTGCTGTCCGAGGCGCTGTCCCGCCGCGCCGAACGGCCCGCCTGAGCCGCCCGTGCGGCGTCAGGGCCGTGCGTCAGGGGCAAGGGGCGTCACAGGACTGTGCGTCAGGGCCGTACGTCAGGGGCAAGGGGCGTCAGGGCCGTACGTCAGGGGGCAAGGGGCGTCAGGGCTGTGCGTCAGGGCTGTGCGTCAGGGCTGTGCGTCAGGGCTGTGCGTCAGGGCTGTGCGTCAGGGCTGTGCGTCAGGGCTGGGGCGTCAACGTCGCGTCAAGGTCGCGGCCCGCGGCGCCAGGGTTGCGTCAAGCCCGGCGGCAGCCCGGGCCGGCCCGGGTTGTGCTGGTGTCATGGCGGTGCGGATTGGTGCTGTGCCGAAGCGGCTGGTGGTTGGTCGGCCGCTGCGCAGCGAGCGGTTGGGTGAGACGCTGCTGCCCAAGCGGCTGGCGTTGGCGGTGTTCTGCAGCGACCCGCTGTCGTCGGTGGCGTACGCGACCGAGGAGATCCTGCTGGTGCTCTCGCTGGCCGGCGCGGCGCTGCTCGGGCTGGCCTGGTGGGTGGCGGGCGCGGTGGTGCTGCTTCTGGCGGTGGTGGTGGCCTCGTACCGGCAGACCTGCCACGCCTACCCGAACGGGGGCGGCGCGTACGCGGTGAGCCGGGCCAACCTGGGCCGGGACGCCGCCCTGGTCGCGGCCAGTGCGTTGCTGGTGGACTACGTGCTGACCGTTGCGGTCAGCGTGGTGGCCGGGGTCGCCAACATCACCTCGGCGTTCCCCCGGCTGGCCCCGCACGCGGTGGCGCTGTCGATCGGCCTGGTGACGCTGCTGGCGTTGCTGAACCTGCGCGGCGTGAAGGAGTCCGGCCGGATCTTCGCCATCCCGACCTACGGGTTCGTGGCCAGCGTGCTGCTGCTGCTCGTGGTGGGCGTGGTGCGCGGGCTGGCCGGCCACCCGGTGGTCGCACAGAGCGCCGCGTACCACGTACTGCCCACGACGAACCCGGCCGGGGTGGCCATCGTGCTGCTGGCGCTGCGCGCGTTCGCCTCCGGGTGCACGGCGCTGACCGGGGTGGAGGCGGTCAGCAACGGGGTGCCGAGCTTCCGGAAGCCGAAGTCGCGCAACGCCGCCGCCACCTTGGCGATCATGGGCGGGCTGGCCATCACGATGTTCGCCGGGATCACCGCCCTGGCGCTGACCGCGCACGTGCACGTCGCCTACGACCCGGCCCAGCTGGTGGGGCTGCCGCCCGGGACGGCACCCACCACGGTGATCGCGCAGCTGGCCAGCGCGGTGTTCGGGCAGTCGCTGGCGTTCTACGCGGTGCAGGGGTTCACCGCGGCGATCCTGGTGCTGGCCGCGAACACGGCGTTCAACGGCTTCCCGATCCTGGCCTCGATCCTGGGCGAGGACGGGTACCTGCCGCGGCAGTTCGCCCGCCGCGGCGACCGGCTGGTCTTCAGCAACGGGGTGGTCATCCTGGCGCTGCTGACCGCGCTGCTGATCTGGGCGTTCAACGCCAGCACCACCCGGCTGATCCAGCTCTACATCATCGGTGTCTTCGTGTCGTTCACGCTCAGCCAGGCCGGGATGGTCCGGCACTGGACCCGGCTGCTGCCCGGCGCCGCGGACCGCCGGCAGCTGCACCGGTCCCGGGCGATCAACGCGGTCGGGGCGGTGTTCACC
>JBKOWA010000042.1:0-4261 GCA_046724155.1 Actinomycetota bacterium | reverse complement strand
CCCGAGGGCGGTGCGCAGGGCCGCCATGCCGCGGGAGGCGTGGCTCTTGACGGCGCCGGCACTGATCCCCATCGCCGTGGCGATCTGCGCCTCGGACAGGTCGGCATAGTAGCGCAGCACCAGGCACTCCCGCTGCCGGGGCGGCAGCGTGCGCAGCGCGGCGATGACCCGGTCCCGCTCCAGCCGCTCCAGCGCGCCGTGCTCGGCCGACGGCGCGTCGGGCAGCGGCTTCGGCGCATGCTTGGCGGCGACCTGCCGGCGCCGCAGCCGGGACCGGGCCAGGTTGATCACCGTGGTGCGCAGGTACGCCTCGGCGGCCTCCGGCTCCCGGATCCGGCGCCAGGAGTGGTGCAGCTTGACGTAGGCGTCCTGGACGACCTCCTCGGACAGCGAGTAGTCGTCCAGCAGCAGCGCGGCGATGCGGACCAGTTTCCGGTAATGCGCTGCGTACAGCTCCGTGAGCGCATCGTCAGCGTTCCGGGCGCCCGAGCGCGTCACGGTACCGATGGCCGGCCCCGCGTAGTCATATAGCGCCAGTGTGCCCGTCACGCGAAGCCAGACGCAGACCGGGTCCCCAGGGTTTACCGGCCGGGGCGCCGTACCATGCCCGGCATGGCCGACTGCCTGTTCTGCCGGATCGTGGCCGGCGAGGTCCCGGCGCGCGTGGTCCGGGAGACCGACCGGACCGTGGCGTTCCGGGACATCGCCCCTCAGGCGCGCACCCACCTGCTGGTGGTGCCGCGGGAGCATCACGGGGACGCGGCGGCGCTGGCCGGCACCGCCCCGGACCTGCTCGCCGCGCTGGTCACGGACGCGGCGCAGGCCGCCGCCCTGGACGGTATCGACCGCTCGGGTTACCGGCTGGTGTTCAACACCGGGCCGGATTCGGGGCAGACCGTGTTCCACGTTCACCTGCACGTGCTGGGTGGCGCTCCACTTGGGCATTTTGGGGAGCCGAGCGGGCCGCCCGGCAGGTAAACTGGGGCCTGTCGTTGTCTCCTGACCAGGAAGCAGGGCCGACCCAGCAATTGCCCGATCCGTCCACCCAGACCGCTGAGGCGGTTCAGCACGCCCAGGCCGTGCAAACCAAGATCATCGTCCCCGATCCGCAGGCGATGGTGACCCTTCTCGGGTCCCGTGACCAGCTGCTCCGGCTGATCGAGGCCGAGCTGGCCAGCGATGTGCACGTCCGGGGCAACGAGATCACCATCACCGGTGGTCCGGCCGACAACGCGTTCGCGGTCCGGGTGTTCGAGGAGCTGCTGGCCATGATCGAGGCCGGCCAGGGGCTCACCGCGGACGAGGTCACCCGGATCGTGGCCATGCTCAAGGCCGGCACCGCCGAGCGCCCGGCCGACGTGCTCAGCCTGAACATCATCTCCCGCCGCGGTCGCACCATCCGACCCAAGACGCTGAACCAGAAGCGGTACGTCGATGCCATCGACAAGCACACCGTGGTGTTCGGCATCGGGCCGGCCGGCACCGGCAAGACCTACCTGGCGATGGCCAAGGCGGTGCAGGCGCTGCAGGCGAAGAAGGTCAACCGGATCATCCTCACCCGGCCCGCGGTGGAGGCGGGGGAGCGGCTGGGCTACCTGCCCGGCACGCTGTACGAGAAGATCGACCCGTACCTGCGGCCGCTGTACGACGCGCTGCACGACATGGTCGACCCGGAGTCGATCCCGCGGCTGACCCAGGCCGGCACCATCGAGGTGGCGCCGCTGGCCTACATGCGCGGTCGCACCCTGAACGACGCGTTCATCGTGCTGGACGAGGCGCAGAACACCACGCCCGAGCAGATGAAGATGTTCCTCACCCGGCTCGGCTTCGGCTCCAAGGTCGTGGTCACCGGCGACATCACCCAGGTCGACCTGCCCAACGGTTCCAAGAGCGGGCTGATCGTGGTCAAGGAGATCCTGGACGGCGTCGAGGACGTCCACTTCGCGCAGCTGACCAGCAACGATGTGGTCCGGCACCGGCTGGTCGGCGAGATCGTCGACGCCTACGCCCGGTGGGACGCCACCCAGACCGGCGCCAACCGCCCCGCCGCCCAGATCCGCGGCGACCGCCGTTCCTCCCACCGCTCCCGCCGCTGAGCAGGGACGTCGCCGCGGCTTACGGGACACCACCGTGGCCGCCACGACTGTCCCTGCTAACCAGCGCCCACGGCTGGCGTACCGCACCGGTGGCGCCGTGCTCGGTGCACGACGGCATGGTGTACATTCGTCTCATACCCCGCCAGGGTGAGCAACCCTGGCCCGACGGCCCCGGCAACGGGGCCGTCTCTTTCTTCAGCCGTCTGGCGCGGTCCATTGCCTGTCGTGCCGATAACCTGAGCGCGCCGCCGTCCGGGATGGAGGGGATCCCGATGTCCGCCCTGTGAAGCAGAACGTTGATCGGCTTGGGTCCGGCGACTCCACCCGGCATCCCGGTGCGTATTCCCCGTTACCGTGGAATCGGTCGCGATACGGCTGACGCGGTGCGGGAGCTGCTGTCCAATAGGAACGAAGCTATCTGCACACAGTCATTCGGGTGAGGTTCGTGGTGACGACTCGCGATCTGGTGAGAGCGTGGTGTATCGTCAAGATCGCGTCGGGCACCCCGGGCCAGGGCGACGTCAAGATCGCTCAAAGTCCACGATCCACTACAGAATCGGTCGGCCCCTGAGGCTCTGTCCTGGGTTTCGTCCGGAGTCGTCACTTTCGGTTGAGTTACTTAGAGTGGCGACCGTAACGATTGGTAATCTTGACGCGGCCCCTGCTCCCGGGCCGGCTGCCCCGACGGGCGGCTCCACGGAGCGTGTCCAGTGCAGCGATCCGGTCAGTCGGCCGGATCCTGGTGGCGCACGGGCTCAAACCCGCGGTCGTCCATGGGCCAAGTGGCTGAGGCGGTGTGCCATGACGGACAGCCGAAACGCCCCGATCCGCAGGGCACCTCCTGACTACGGCGCGAGCAGCCGTAGGTCGCCTCGGACGCTCAGCCCGGTTCAACATCCCGCTGCCGGTCGGGACACCCCGTACACCGGTCTCCTCAAGTACATCATCGCGAACGATGCGCGGACGAACCGCGCCGTGAAGTTGGTCTTCGCAGTGGCTGCCGCGCTGATGGTCCCGCTCGCCCTGGTCGCAACTGTCGCGGCGCTTGCCGGGCCAGTGGCTGCAGCGATCATCGGTGGCGTCCCGCTCGGGGTCACGGCACTGGGAACGGCGGTCGGTGCGGCTCGGACCCATCTGCGCCGCTCGCAGCGGAGCAGGCGATCATGAAGGTTGCGCTGGCGGTTGAGCGGCAGGTTCGGCCAGACGCCTGGCGGTCACCGGCCGATCTGGGCTCCTTCGACGGTGGTCTCACCAAGCTGCGGGGCGGTGGCCGGTCTTGCTACTGAATGTCGGCGGACTGTCCAGGGGAGCTAGCTTGGTGCCCGGTGACGGTCGTGAGAATCACCCGCTGACTGTGGAGCACATCGTCCAGCTCGCGGTGCGCAAAGCCGCAGATGCCCGGCCCGTAGCGCTTCGCCGAGGGCGTCGCACCAGGCGAGTACACGCGCGGCGTACCACGCAGGTGCGCCGCGCGCCGTGCGCGGTGCTGGTTCATGACGGCTACGTCCAGTGCTTGGGCCTGTCCAGCCTGACTCCGGCTCGGGTGACGACGGTGGCGGGAAGCTGCGCCCGGCGGACCTTGTCGACGCCGATGAAGAGGTGTCCGTCTACTGCTCTTCTCACGTCGGCCGAGTGCCTTCTCGGCGGGAACGCTCCGATGATCCGCTTCTCCGGGCGAAGGCGCTTTACTGCTCGGATGGCGGGGCACAGATCGCTGTCGGCGGAGACCAGGAGGGCGGTGTCATACCGGTCCTGCACCGCGTCCTCAATGAGGAGGGCGGCAATGTTGACGTCGGTCTCCTTTTCCTCATACACCGTCCAGGTGTCGCCACAGTTTCGGCAGTGCCGATGTTTCTCCTGATAACGGCCGCTCACCACCGTCACGAGTGGACTGTGGTTTACTAGAGCATTCAAGTAATCGGATTGCCGCTGTTCACCGTCCGTGGCGTTGCGGACGCGCGCTGTGAAGTAGGTGACGTGTTCTAGCGTTTGGTCAGGCAGTAGCAGGCTCGCGGCGAGCGCCTGCAGGTCCAGCCACAGGTACTTCCGGCCATGCTCGGCCTTCAACCCGAAGTAGAGGTTGAAGCCATCCACATACGCTGCAACACGGACCACAGGGGCGGCCTTTCGTCATCAAGGGGACATGGTGTAGACTCGAGCTACAC
>JBKOWA010000520.1:0-2373 GCA_046724155.1 Actinomycetota bacterium | reverse complement strand
GAACGCCCGGCGCGGGGTCGCCACGTCGGCGGCCACCTCCAGGCCGGCGCGCACCCGGAACGCGGTGACCACCATCCGCACCCCCAGCCACGCCAGCACGGCGGCGCCGGCCAGGCCGAGGGCCAGCCGCAGCGGACCGATCGCGAGGAGCGGCGCCGCGCCGGCCGCCCCGGCGGCGGCGTACACCGCGTCGATCACCGCGATGCCGGCGCCGATGGCGAGCCCGATCCGCAGCCCACCGCGCAGCGTGGAGCGGACCAGGAACAGCGACATCGGCCCGAGCTGCAACGCGACGAAGAACCCGAAGCCGAACCCGATCATGACGTCCCGCACCGAGCCAGGTTGGCCCGCGCGACCGTCCGGCGGCAACGGGTTATGCTGGCTGGTCGCTCACCGGAAGCCCAGCCCGGTTTGAGCGCGTGGTGGGATCATTCGCTCTGTGACCACCGAACTTCCGGCGCATGCGATGCTCGGCCACTCGCCGTACCCACCGATCGGCGACTACGGCTTCCTGTCCGACTGCGAGAGCACCGCCCTGGTTGCCCCCAGCGGCAACGTGGAGTGGATGTGCCTGCCGCGGATGGACTCGCCGAGCACCTTCGGGGCGATCCTGGACCGCGACGCCGGCGGCTTCCGGCTCGGGCCGGCCGACATGATGGTGCCGGCCGCCCGGCGGTACCTGCCCGGGACCATGGTGCTGGAGACCAGCTGGGGCACGCCGACCGGCTGGATCATCGTCCGGGACGTGCTGCTGATCGGGCCGTGGCACCACGAGCAGGAGCTGTCCCGGTCGCACCGGCGGGCGCCCACCGACTACGACGCCGAGCACGTGCTGCTGCGCACCGTGCGGTGCGTGAACGGCGAGGTGCAGGTGACGCTCGACTGCGAGCCGGTGTTCGACTACGGGCGGCGGCCGGCCCACTGGGACTACACCGACCGTGCCTACCACCAGGGCGTGGCCACCGCGGACGGCGTGGACCTGCGGCTGACCCTGACCACCGACCTGCGGGTCGGGTTCGAGCGCGGCCGGGCCACCGCGCGGACGCTGCTCAAGGACGGTGACACCCGGTTCTGCGCGCTGTCCTGGACCGAGCACCCGCCGCCGTACCGCTACGACGAGGCGTACCGCCGGCTGGTCTGGACCGCGCACCACTGGCAGCACTGGCTGGCCCGCGGCCGGTTCCCGGACCACCCCTGGCGCAGCTACCTCGAGCGCAGCGCGCTGACCCTGAAGGGCCTGACGTTCGCGCCGTCCGGGGCGCTGATCGCCGCGGCCACCACCTCGCTGCCGGAGACCCCCGGCGGCGAGCGGAACTGGGACTACCGGTACTCCTGGGTCCGCGACTCGACGTTCGCGCTGTGGGGGCTGTTCACGCTCGGCTTCGACTGGGAGGCCAACGACTTCTTCTGGTTCATCGCCGACCAGGCCGAGCGTGACGAAGAGCTGCAGATCATGTACGGCATCGACGGCGAGCGGGAGCTCACCGAGCAGACGCTGGACCACCTGCACGGCTACGACGGGGCCCGGCCGGTGCGGATCGGCAACGGCGCGTTCCGGCAGCGGCAGAACGACGTATGGGGCGCGGTGCTGGACTCGGTCTACATCCACACCCGGTCCCGGGACCGGCTGGACGACCGGATCTGGCAGATCCTGCAGCGCCAGGTGGAGGCTGCCCTGGAACACTGGCAGGAGCCGGACCGCGGCATCTGGGAGGTCCGTGGCGAGCTGAAACACTTCACCTCGTCCAAGGTGATGTGCTGGGTCGCGGCCGACCGCGGCGCCCGGCTGGCCCGGCTGCGGGAGGACTTCGAGCTGGCCGAGCGGTGGCAGAAGGCGGCCGACGAGATCCACGTGGATGTGTGCACCAACGGGGTGAGCGGTCGCGGCGTGTTCACCCAGCACTACGGCACCGAGGAGCTGGACGCCTCGCTGCTGCTGATCCCGCTGGTGCGGTTCCTGCCACCGGACGACCCGCGGGTGCGGGCCACCGTGATCGCCATCGCGGACGAGCTGACCGTGGACGACCTGGTGCTGCGGTACCGGGTGACCACCACCGACGACGGGCTGACCGGCGAGGAGGGCAGCTTCACCATCTGCTCGTTCTGGCTGGTCTCCGCGCTGGCCGAGATCGGCGAGAACACCCGCGCCCGGCGGCTGTGCGAGAAGCTGCTCAGCTTCGCCAGCCCGCTCGGGCTGTACGCCGAGGAGCTCGACCCGCACACCGGCCGGCACCTCGGCAACTTCCCGCAGGCGTTCACCCACCTGGCGCTGATCAACGCGGCGATCCACGTGATCCGCGCCGAAGAACAAGAAGCGATGACCCGGATGAGCCCCACCCCACCCCGCGGCACCTGACCGACCCAGTCAGAACG
>JBKOWA010000547.1:0-1737 GCA_046724155.1 Actinomycetota bacterium | reverse complement strand
CCAAGGAGCAGGCCGGCGCGATGAGCGAGCGGCTGCGCCAGCACGGGGCCATCCCGTTCGGCGTGCCGACCATCGCGGTCGAGCCGCCGCGCACCCCGGCGCAGATGGAACGGGCGATCAAGGGCCTGGTCACCGGGCGGTACGAGTGGATCGTGTTCACCTCGACGAACGCGGTGCGCGCGATCCGGGAGAAGTTCACCGAGTTCGGCCTGGACGCCAGGGCGTTCGCCGGGGTGAAGATCGCCTGCGTCGGGGAGGCCACCGCGGACGCGGTCCGCTCGTTCGGCATCGAGCCGGAGCTGCTGCCGGCCGGCGAGCAGTCCTCGACCGGGCTGCTCGAGGTGTTCCCGCCCTACGACACGGTGCTCGACCCGATCGACCGGGTGCTGCTGCCGCGGGCGGACATCGCCACCGAGACGCTGGCCGAGGGACTGCGCCAGCGCGGCTGGGAGATCGACGACGTGACGGCGTACCGCACCGTGCGGGCCGCCCCGCCGCCGGCCCAGACCCGGGAGGCGATCAAGAGCGGCGGCTTCGACGCGGTCTGCTTCACCTCCTCTTCAACGGTGCGCAACCTGGTCGGTATCGCCGGCAAGCCGCACGCCCGTACCGTGGTGGCATGCATCGGCCCGCAGACCGCGGCCACCGCCCGGGAGTTCGGCCTGCGGGTGGACGTGGAGCCCGAGGTGGCGCAGGTGTCGGCGCTGGTCGACGCGCTGGCGGCGTACGCTGACCAGCTCAGGGACAGCGGGCAGACGGTGCCGCCGTCCCGCAAGTCCAAGTCCAAGGGCCGTGCCGCCCGCTAGTTCCACGGGCCGTGCCCCCTGCTGAGGAGTCTCCCCCCGATGTCCGCGTTCCCCTCGTCCCGCCCGCGCCGGCTGCGCCGCACCCCCGCGCTGCGCCGGCTGGCCACCCAGGTCCGGCTGCACCCGGCGGACCTGCTGCTGCCGATGTTCGTCCGGGAGGGCGCCACCGAGCCGGTGCCGGTGCGGTCCATGCCCGGGGTGGTGCAGCACACCCTGGAGTCGCTGCGCAAGGCGGCAGTGGAGGCGGTCGAGGTCGGCGTCGGCGGGCTGGCCATCTTCGGGGTGCCGGCCCGCAAGGACGCCGTCGGCTCCGGCGGCACCGACCCCGACGGCATCCTGAACGTGGCGCTGGGCGCGCTGCGTGCCGAGCTGGGCGACGCGGCGGTGCTGGTCAGCGACCTGTGCCTGGACGAGTTCACCGACCACGGGCACTGCGGGGTACTGCGCCCGGACGGCTCGGTGGACAACGACGCCACGCTCGCGGTGTACGCCGAGATGGCGCTGGCGCAGGCCGCGGCGGGCGCCGACCTGGTCGGCCCCAGCGGCATGATGGACGGCCAGGTCGGGGCGGTCCGGACCGCGCTGGACGGAGGCGGGCACGCCGATGTCGGGATCATGGCGTACTCGGCCAAGTACGCCTCCGGGTTCTACGGCCCGTTCCGGGAGGCGGTGCAGTCCTCCCTGGTCGGCGACCGGCTGACGTACCAGCAGGACCCGGCCCGCTCGGTGGATGAGGCGCTGCACGAGGTCGCGCTGGACGTGGCCGAGGGCGCCGACCTGGTGATGGTCAAGCCGGCGCTGCCGTACCTGGACGTGCTGTCCGCGGTGCGGGCCGCCGTCACGGTGCCGGTGGCGGCGTACCAGATCTCCGGCGAGTACGCCATGGTGGAGGCGGCGGCGGCCAACGGCTGGATCGACCGCGAGCGCACCA
>JBKOWA010000216.1:0-8701 GCA_046724155.1 Actinomycetota bacterium | reverse complement strand
ACTCATACGACCCCGGGTCCTCGGTCTTGATCTTGCCGGCGATCTCGTTGAACCGGTCGTTCTTCTTCTGCTCGGCGAACGAGGCGCTGGCCGGGTTGCTGTCCAGCACCGCCCGCTCGTCCCGGCTGTACGCCTGCGCGTCGAACAGGTCCCGGCCGTACTTCTTCGCCGCGGCCGAGTCCGGGTTGCCGAACTCCCCCCGCAGCCACTGCCGGTACAGCACGGTCTCGACGAGCATCTCGCTCTGCGCCAGGGTCGGGTCGCCGGTGGTTCCGGAGGCCTGCGCGAACCCGGTGTCCACCTGCGAGATGGTGCTGGACTCCAGCGAGTCCACCGCGTTGACCGCGCGTACCGGGTACTGGAACAACCCGATGGACACCGTCATCACCAGCAGCGCCCAGCCCACTGCCCGGACGCTGGCCGGCAGGTCCGAGCGGTGCGTCCGGTACAGCAGCAGCAGGGCCAGGACGATCAGGGCGATCGGCAGGAACGGCTGGTACAGCGCGTCGTGCACCGCCGTGGTGCCCTTGGTGAGCACCGGGTCCAGCCCGTCGAGGGAGTTCGGCCGGTTCGCCTGGTGCAGGGAGTTGGCCAGCCCCACGAAGAACTTCGCCGAGGTGAACAGCCAGTTGCCGAAGCCGGTGTCCACGATCGCCCATGGGTCGCGCAGGTCGCCCCCGACGCCGAGATCGTAGGTGTGCCAGCGCAGCCCGGCGTAGCCGTACGTGCCGTAGATCGACTCGTCGAGGTTGGGCGGGTTCTGCTCGTCCAGCCAGCCGAGCAGGCCGTCGCCGGGCTTCTCCGGGGTCGGCGGGTCCGGGTCGCCGGGCAGCGCGTAGGCGACGCCGGGCGCCAGGACCACCGCGGCCACGATGGCCAGCACAATGGCCAGCACCCGCGCCCGCACCCTCCCCGGACCGGTGCCCCGCTGGCGACGCCAACCCCGGCGTTCTGGTCTCAACCCCGCAGCGGACGCGCCGCAGGCGCCGTCTCCGTCCCCCCCGGGCGCGAGCGGTTCGCGACGACGCCAGCCCCAGCGTTCTGGTCTCAGCCACAGAGCGGGCGCGCCGCAGGCGCCGCCCGCGTACCTCCTCACGCCAGCACCTCCAGCTCGTCCATGTCGTCCGCCGCGATCTGCGGGCGGGCCACCCGGCGCACCTTCCGCGGGTCGGCGGTGGTGTCCAGCGCGGCCTTGAGCTGGGGGTGCGCCTCGATGTCGATGCGGATCTTCTCCACCCCACCGTCGCCGTCGGCGAAGACGAACTCCCGGAAGCCGCTGCGCCCCTCGGCCCGCCGGGACTGCGGGGACAGCCGGGCCAGGGTCTCCTCGTAGCCGACCCCGCACTCGATCTTGGCCATCCGCAGCGCGTCGGCCTGGGCCTCGGCGTCGGTGGTCCGGCCGATGAAGCACGCGCCGACCAGGTTGCCGATCCCGGCCGCCAGGTGGTCGCCGCCGTTCTGGGAGGCCCACAGTGCCCGGGTGTTGAACTTCCGGGTGTCCCGGGCGGTCCGGTTACCCAGCGCCCGGCCCGACGACAGCCGGGTCAGCACCCAGGTCTCGTCGAACGCGACGCCCTTGCGCTCGTGCCGGTCCCGGTCGTAGATCGACCGCTGGGTGAGCCAGGAGGCCAGGTGCAGCAACGGGAAGCTGAACCGCTCCTCGTCGGTCCAGTCCCGGCGTTCGGATCCGTCCAGCGGCAGGACCAGGCCGGGCATCGTCAGGATGGTCAGGTAGAACTCGCCGTCCGCCCGGGCGGTCTCGTCGGCCACGCCCAGCTCGCGCACCTCGGGCAGCACCAGCTGCGCCTGCGGCATCTCCCGGGCGGCGTCCAGGAACTCCGCCGCCGCCTGGGCCGCCTCCGACAGCCCGTCGCCGAGGGTCCGCAGCGCCTCGATCACCATGCCGGGGTGGTTGCCGGGCTCGCCGCCGACGGCCCGCACCGCCTTCAGCAGCGCCACCCGGGTGGCGCGGTCGTCGGCGATCTCCGGCGGCATCCACTGCCGCAGGATGTCCGTGGTCAGCGACCGGCGGGTGGCGGCGGCCAGCACCCGGGCCTTGTGCCAGGCCTTCTCCGGGTCCCGCTCGTCCAGGAAGTGCTCGAACCGGGGCTCGGCCACCACCCGGTACGGGTTGAGCGAGCCGGGCGGGGCGTTCAGCAGGTTGACCGCCCGGGAGTAGCGGGCGATCTCCGGCAGCTGGCACAGCCGGGCCAGCGGGCCGGAGGGGTCGAGGATCACCCAGGGCACCCGCTGCCGGACGGTCTTGTAGACGATCTGGCCGACCAGGGTGGACTTGCCCGAGCCCAGGTCGCCGACGATCGGGGTCAGGCCGGACTTCTCCCGGACCTCCATCGCGTACCAGGGGTCCCACATGACCGGCCGGCGGGACGCGGTGCAGGTCTCCCCGATGTGCACCCCGCGGCGGTCCCCCACCGCGGCGGTGGCCGCCGGGACGCCGGCGGCGGCGGTCACCACGGACATCCGCCGCTTGTGGGCGCCGTTGGCCACCGGCTCACCCGGGATGAACTCCCGGGCCGTCCGGTACTGGTCGTAGGGGTGCACGACCGTGATCGCCGGTGCGTACAGGTCGGTCACCTGCCGGGCCCGCTCCAGCGCCTCGGTCCGGGTCCGGCCGGACACCGCGCACCGCCACCAGCCGTGCACCCGGGTGGCGAGCCCGTCGAACCCGGACTGCATCTCGTCCTCGATCTCCAGCGCGCGGACCGCCTGCCGGTCCAGCGACAGCGGGGCCTTCATCGCGTGCTCGTTCTCGTAGTGCCGCTTCTGGCTGGAGATCCGGGACATCTGGCGCTGCATCTCACCGGTGATCAGCTTGCCGTCCAGCACGTCGAAGGTGGCCGACCACTCGATCGGGAACGGCAGCCGGTCCGCCTTCTGCAGGTACGGCTCGGTGCTGCCGGGGATGTCCAGCTCACCCATCCGGCCGAAGCTGAGCACCGCGGTGTAGCGGACCAGCTGCTGGGTCTCGTGCTCGCCGACCACGGTGACGGTCTGGTCGTACGGCTCGGCGTACCAGTGCACCCGGTCGGTGAACTCGGCCAGGTCCTCCGGGTGCCACCGGTTCGCGCCGACGCTGGGCAGCGTCAGCGGCGCCGGCATGCCCAGCGAGCAGGACCGGTGCAGCAGCCACTCCATCTGCTCCGGAGTGCACGGCACCGCCTCCAGGCCCGGACCGGCCATGACCGAGTCGAGCTCGGCCAGCTCCCGGTCCAGCGCGGCCAGCTCGGAGTCGGCCTCGCCGAGCACCCGGCCCAGCAGCTTGGAGCGGGCCGCCCGGTGGAACAGCCGGTCCATCGAGGAGCGCCGGGACATCGTCACGCCGAGGTAGGTCTCCGGGTCGGCCAGCGACCGGCCCTGCAGGTGCAGCTGCTCGGCCACCACGAAGTCGGACCACTCGTTGCCGGGTACGCCGGGCAGCGGGTAGGGGCTGTTGCGGTCCAGCGCCTCGGCCCAGGCCCGCACCGGGTACGGCCGGGAGGTGCGGCGCAGGTGCAGCCGGCGGCCGGACAGCCTGGCCAGCCGCATCGCACCGTCGATGATCACACCCTCGCGCTGCCGGTCCGACCGGAACGACCACGGCTGCGGCGCCAGCAGGTACCACGCCACGACCCGGTCCCGGGTGATGGTCAGGTTGTCCACGATCTCCTGGATCGCGATGTCGGCGCTGTACTGCTCGTTGTCGGGGGCCGAGCGCTTCGGGGCGGGCATGGCCGCGCTGGCGGGGTTGCCGTCACGCGAGGTAACCAGGCGCCCCTCGGGCCTCTCGGCGCGCCCGGATCGCATCCTGGCGAACATCGGCAAGCAACTCCATTCCGGGATTTCGACGACGGACCCGCACCCGGCGTGGTTGCAGGACGGCGTGTCGGTGCTCGGTGCGGCGGCGGGGGGCGATGATCTCGTGCGCGAAGACCACGAACAGCGTGCGTACCGGACGCTCGTGGTTGACCAGGCTCATCAGCGCCCGGGTGACGACGACGGTGATCAGCAGGGCATAGGTGAAGGACCAGAACCCGAACCCGATGGCGGCCCGCCGCTCGAGGGCCAGCACGAGGAGCAGCACGGCGCCGAACACGCCGTACGCGCTGTAGCGCGCCCGCCAGGCGAACGTCCGGCCGGGAGGCCCCAGCCAGTGGTTGTCGACGGCGTAGACGTCGTCGTCGGTCTGGACCCGCATGTTTACCCGACCGCCGCGGGTCTTAGCCGGTCACCAGGCTGACCGCCCAGGCCGCGAGGTTGGTGGCCTTGCCACTGATCGCCAGGCCGAGCACGAACAGCGCGGCGACCACGATCCCCACCCGCGTCATCGCCTGCCGGTACTCCCCCTTGTTGGCCAGCAGCAGCATGCCGGCCGCCACCACGAGGATCAGCAGGTTGACGACGTTGTTGCGGAGAAAGTTCTCCAAACCACCAGTATTCAGGCCTTCGGCCAGGTGCGTGTGCATGGTTCCTCCCTGCCGCGGCGATCGGGGCGAGCCGCGTCCATGCGAGTAGACCAGGGACATTGCCGTGAAGCAACGATGTCCCGAGCAGCAGCGATTACTCTCTGTAACCTCCGAGGCGCTCCACGTGTCCAAGGCCCGAAAGTACTGTACGCACCCTACTGGGAACCCGCAGTACCCGATCCGGCCGGTCTTCGACCATATCGTGGACGCTTCCGGCGTCCTGTCCGGTGCTTGCCAGGATCGTCATAAGTTGTTACAGAGGCCCTGACCCGCGCCGGTACGGGCCCCAGCCGGCGGCGTCGTAAGTCAGAACGGAGGCCAGGGTACCGGAGGCCAGTCTCCGCTGGGGTGCGGGTGCCGGCCGGTATGCAGCAGCCGGCCGATGCGGCGCACGGTGGCCTGCACCTCCCGGGGTGTGACGAGATCCGCCAGCGCCCGCGCCAGGTCGCCGTCCTCCGGCGCCGGGACCAGCCGTTCGCACAGGCTGGTGAGCACCTCGGTGGTGTCCTCCGGCAGCCGCTGGCCGGCCCAGCCCCACAACACGGTGCGTAGCTTGTTCTGGACGTGGAAGCAGACCCCGTGATCAACGCCATAGATGTGCCCGCCCGGCATCGGGATGAGGTGCCCCCCCTTGCGGTCGGCGTTGTTGATGACCACATCCAGGATGGCCATCCGGCGCAGCGCCGGGTCGTCGGCGCGGATCAGCCAGGCCAGGTCCACCGACTCGTCGCCGTCGATCCACAGCTGCACCATGCCGGGGCCGAACGGACCGTCCCGCAGGACTGTGGGCGGCACCACATTCCAGCCGGTGGCCGCCGAGACCAGGTAGGCCGCCACCTCCCGGCCGGCCAGCGTGCCGTCCGGGAAGTCCCACAGCGGGCGCTCGCCCCGCACCGGCTTGTACACGCAGGCCGCGGACACCCCGTCCAGTTCGATGCCGCAGTAGAGGGTGGCGTTGCTGGCATCCACCAGCCGGCCCTGCACGTCCAGCGTGCCGAACCGCAGCAGCTCCAGGGCCGCTGCGCTCTCCGGGGCTGCGCTGTTAGGGGCACCGGCCGGCCGCTGCCGGTCCGGTTCGCCGGTGGGCTCGCTCGCCGGCCTGCTCACGGGCCCGCCCTGCTGGTGCTCCACGGCCGCGCGCGGCACTGCTGTTGCCCGCTGGCCCTCGCACGCTCCTTCACGTGTCGATTGTGGAACGCCGGTAGCCGTTCTGGCGCGGGCAGATGTGCCCGGTGGGGTCCAGCGGCTGGCCACACAACGGGCACGGCGGCCGGCCGGCGGCCAGCACCCGGCGGGCCCGGTGCACGAACGAGCGCGCCTCCTCCGCGGTGATCCGTACCCGCAGCGCGTCCGGGCCGTCCTCCACGTCCGCCAGGATGGTCTCCTCGTCGGCCGGTTCCTCCCCGGCTGCCTGCGCCTCGATGACCACGAGGTGTTCCTCGCCGTCCCAGGCCAGCCCCATCGCTCCGACCCGGAACTCCTCATCGACCGGCGACTCCAGCGGCTCGGTGTCACCACTGCTGTCCACGGCGTCCGGCAGGTCCTCGCCGAGCTGCCGCCTGACCTCGTCGAGCAGCTCCTCCAGCCGGTCGGCCAGCAGTGACACCTGGACCTTCTCCAGCGCGACGCTCACCACCCGGCCGCCGCCGCGCGCCTGCAGGTAGAACGTGCGGTCGCCCGGCTGTCCCACCGTGCCGGCGACGAACCGGTCCGGGCGGTCGAAGAAGAACATCTGGCGAGACATGCCCACGACACTAGTGTGCGACCGTGGCGGAGGCGTATGGCGGTGCGCGGAGCGTCGCGACCGCCGGTGCCAGGTGCCGCCCCGCGCTTGCCGAGCACCGCGGATGTTCTGGTCCCGACCCCAGAGCGGGCGCGCCGAAGGCGCCGCTCCCGACCCCAGAGCGGGCGCGCCGAAGGCGCCGCCCGCGTACCTATCACTCGACGAGCCGGGCGTCCTCCAGGTCGAGCACCCGCTGCAGCCGCCGCCGGGTACCGTCGCTGATCAGGCCCTCGTCGTGCAGCCGGCCCAGCTCAGCACCCTCGACCGCGATCAGCTCCCGGCGTACGTCCCGGTACGGGATCGTGGCGGCGGCCGGCTCGGCGCTGTCCGCCTGCTCGATCCGGGCGCGCAGCTCGCGGCGCAGCCGGTCGGCCACCGCCGTGGGCACCGCGTCCAGGTCGGCCAGCCACTCCAGGTGGGTCAGCCCGACCGCGGCCATCCGGCGGCGGGCCAACGCCTCCTCGCTCTCGGTCGTCGCCGCGGCGACCGCGATCCCCGAACGGTGCACCAGCGGCGCCAGCGTGAAGCCCTGCACCAGCAGTGTGATCACGATCACAGAGCTGGTCAGCAGCAGCACCAGGTCGCGGCCGGGCAGCGGCTGGCCGGCCGCTGTGAACAGCGGTACCGACAGCGCGGCAGCCAGCGGGACCACCCCCCGCGCACCGGCCCAGGTCACCACCGCCGGCACCCGCCAGGACAGCGGCGCCCCCCGGCGGCGCTGCAACGCGGCCGACATCGGGAACACCCAGAGGATCCGCACCGCCAGCAGCGCGCCGGTCACCGCCAGGGCCTGCAGCGGCCAGCCGCGGTCGCCGCCGGTCAGCCCCCGGATCAACGCCGGCAGCTGCAGCCCGATCAGGCTGAACACCACCGACTCCAGCAGGAACACCACGGTGCCGTAGACCGCGTGCAGCTGCAGCCGGACGGTCGCCGTGGTCAGGCGGGACGACCAGCTGCCCAGGATCAGGCTGGCCACCACCACCGCGGTCACCCCGGAGCCGTGGAAGGCCTCGGCGGCCACGTAGGCGGCGTACGGGGTGACCAGCGCGGTGACGGTCTCCAGCACCGGGTCCTCGGTGCGCCGCCGGATCAGCCCGATGCCGAGCGCCACCACCCCGCCGGCCAGTACGCCGCCGCCGGCCAGCAGCACGAACTGTGCCGTGACGTGCCGGGCCGACAGCGCGCCGCCGGCCACCGCGACCGACGCCGCCACCCGGAACAGCACCAGGCCGGTGGCGTCGTTGAACAGGCTCTCCCCCTTCACCAGGGCCTGCACCCGGGCCGGCAGCGCCAGCCGCCGGCCCAGCGCGGTGACCGCCACCGGGTCGGTGCTGGCCAGCACCGCGCCGAGCAGGAACGCCATCGAGCCGGACAGCGGGGTGACCAGCGCGGCCACCACGCCGACCGCGGCGGCGGAGGCCAGCACCAGCCCGGAGGCGAGCAGGGTGACCGGCTGCCAGACCGCCCGCAGGTCCCGCCAGGGCAGCTCCTCCCCGGCGGCGTACAGCAGCGGTGGCAGCACGATCAGGCCGATCAGATCCGGGGTGACCTGCACCGCGGGCATGCCGGGCAGCAGGCCCACGACCAGACCGGCGGCAACCAGCAGCGAGGGAGCCGGGGCGCGCAGCCAGCGGGCCGATGCGGCTACCACGGTGGCGAGCACCACCAGGGCGAGAACGGTCTCCACGGCGCGCACGACGACCTTCCCGGACGTGAGGGGTACCGTGCCGACCAGACTTCCCGGCGCTCCGGCAGCACCTTAGACCCTGTTGGCAAACCCTGCTGGCGGCGCCCCCGGCGCCCAGACGACGACCGGCCGCGTTGTCGTCGTCGCCGATACAACAACGGTATCGGCTCCTCCTCCGCCTTGCCGGATCGCCGCCTGGATCACCGGGTGCATCCACCGAGGGATTGCCAACAGGCTCTACCCCGCGTCGCCGCCCACCACCGCATCTCCGGACCGGTGCTGCTGGTCCGGGGGTCCGTCCGGCTGCTCGTCGCGCCGGGGCGGCAGCAGGTCGGCCACCGAGCCGCCGACGTCGTTGACCCGGACCACGAACGGGCGGGTCGGGGTGTAGTGCACCACCGAGACCGAGCACGGGTACACCACGATCCGCTGGAACTGGTCCAGGTGCAGGCCGAGCGCGTCGGCCAGGATGGCCTTGATCACGTCGCCGTGGCTGCACACCACGTACGTCGCCTGCTCGCCGAGCCGCGCATTCCAGTCCCGCACCGCGGCCACCGCGCGGGCCTGGGTTGCGGCCAGCGACTCACCGTTGGGGAACTGCGCCGCCGACGGGTGCTGCTGGACCACCTTCCACAGCGGCTCTTTCATCAGATCCTTGAGCGACCGCCCGGTCCAGTCGCCGTACCCGACCTCGATGAACCGCTCGTCCACCTGGGGCTCGAGTCCGTCCCGCAGCAGCGCCTGGGTGGTCTGCAGGCAGCGTTCCAG
>JBKOWA010000066.1:0-8530 GCA_046724155.1 Actinomycetota bacterium | reverse complement strand
GCCCCATAGCAGCAGCGGTCGGGTGAGTGGGCGGGCGCCCGATCGTGCCAGCTACAGCTCCTTCGCCACCTTCAGCGATCCGGACGGCAACGGCTGGCTGCTGCAGGAGATCACAACCCGGCTGCCCGGCCGGATTGACGCCGAGACCGCATTCGCCTCCACGGCAGACCTGGCGGCCGCGTTGCGACGCGCCGCGGCCGCCCATGGCGAGTACGAGATGCGAACGGGGCAGCCCGACGAGAACTGGCCGGACTGGTACGCCGCCTACATGGTGGCCGAGCAGGCAGGCACGGAGCTGCCGTCGTGAGCCACCACGACGCCGTCGTCATCGGCGGCGGCATGCCGGGCGAGCACTACACCGGCCCTACTGGCCCTGCCGGGAGGGTGACAGCTGGCCGGACAGTTCGCGGAACGTCAGCTCACCCAGTCAAGGAGGACACCATGACCACGATCCACCTCACGCAGACGACCACCGCGACGCCCGAGCAGTTCGTCGCCGGGCTCACCGACTTCGGGCCGGGCCGCTCCACGCTCTTCGGCAACAGCGCCGACGGATACCTCAAGGTGCACGACCAGGGCCCCCGTCACGCCGACGTCACCGAGGGCTCCCGCGGCATCTGGGAACGCCTGCGTTACGACTGGTCCGACCCTAACCGCGTCGTCATGACGACCACCGACTCCAACCTGTGGGGAGGCCGCTCGGGTCACACCTACACCTTCACCCAGCAGCCCGACGGCACGACCGACGTGGACGTCGTCGTGGTACGCGAGGGCAGGAACATCAAGGGCAGGGCGCTCGCGGCCGTGCTCGGGATCTTCGGTAAGCGCGTCCTGGGAAAGGAGCTGGGAAAGACCGCCAAGGCCATCGAAGCCCGCAACTACGGGCGAACGCCGCTGACCTGACGGAGCCCGCCCAACCAGGCGCAGCCATGGGTGCGGAGGAGAGTGGAGTCGTGGGTCCTGCATCGGCTGGGGGCACTACCGCACTGGGGTGCGGGCGACCGTTCCGGGTGCCGGCCGGGGCCGGGCCGCTGACCCTGACCGGGCGGTTCCCAGCAGCCGTGACGGCCGGTGCGCAGGTGGTCAGCGGCGTGGTCGAGGTGACCAGCCGGGTGCCGGTGCGGGGGGTGGTCCTGCCGAGGGCGGAGGTGTTCCTGGTCCGGGACGGCCGGGTGGCGACCATGCCGGTGCTGCAGGACGCCATGGGGCTCCGGCTGGAGCTGGCCCCCGGCCGGACCGAACAGCTGCCCGGGGAGGCGACGCTGGCGTCCTGCGAGCCGGGCACCGGGCCGGTGCCACCGGGGACCTACCAGCTGTATGCCCGGGTGGTGCTCACCCCGGACGGCGGGGCTCCGGACGGCGGTGCTCCGGACGGCGGTGCTCCGGACGGCGGGGCTCCGGACGGCGGTGCTCCGGACGGCGGGGCTCCGGACGGCGGGGCTCCGGACGGCGGGGCTCCGGACGGCGGGGCGAGCGTGGAGTCCTTCGGCGGGCCGTGGGCGCTGGAGGTGCACTAACAGGAACGGCCGGGGAGGCGGGCGGACGGTCGGCGGAATTGCAGAACGGCCGGGAACCGCGGGTGCGGTCTCCCGGCCGTCCTTCTCGGGGGTTGGTCAGCCGGTCACGATGCTGACACCCAGGGTGGGCGAGATCGTCGTCCACGGCTCGGCGTAGCCCGTGACGCCGTCGGTTGCAATGGTGTTGCCACGGATCCAGACGCCGCCGTTGGCATCCTTCGCGTAGAAGGGGGAGCCCGAGTCGCCGCCCTGGATCATGTTGCCGCCGGTGAAGGCGATGACCGGCGACTTGCAGCCGGTCTGGGTGCACACCTGCGCGGTGATGCTGTTCGCGGTGTGCCCGCAGTTCTCGCCGGTGGTCCGGCCGCTGTGGCAGTAGTTGTTGTAGCCGACGAAGGCGGTGCCGGCCGCGACCACCGGGGCGCTGCTGGTGCTGGTGACGCCGCCGGTGTAGATGCGGCCGGAGTAGGACTGCCCGCCGACGAGCTCCATGTCCATCGCCTCACCGGTCACGGTGGGCAGGTGGCGGTTGGAGACGGTGCCGAAGAAGTTCGCGCCGGACTCGGTCCAGACGCCGCTGCCGCTGGCGAAGCAGTGGCCCGCGGTGACCATGGACCTGGTCCCCACGGAGTTCTGCACGGTGTACCCGGCGGAGCAGATGCCGGCGAAGTCGGTGATCCCGGCGCCACCCCAGTACGGCTGGATGTCGTCGCGCCGGTTGAACCTGTCGGTGACGGCGGCGTGGCGCAGCCGCAGCTGGCCGGCCGCCTGCCGCTGCTCGGCACCCGCGGCGGACATGTCGGTCAGGCCGGACACCACGCCGGCCGGCGCGTTGGTGCTCAGGACGATCTTCCCGGTGGCGGAGTCCAGGTAGCTGGCGAACGTGTACCCGGTGCCGTGGGCGGCGACGTAGCGGGCGATCCGCCCCTGGATCGTCGCCAGCGCCTGCGCCGCGCCGGGCGAGGCGGCGGCGGCACCGCCGGCCCGGTCCGGGGCCTGGCTCTGGTCGACCTTCGCCCCGGCCGCGCCGGTGCCCTTGCCCGACGCCCCCTCCGCCGGGCTGACGCCCAGAATCGTCAGCGCGGCGGCCGCGGCGACGGCCGAGCCAATCAACGTCATTTTCGTCTTGCGCATACCGGTCCTTCCGATGAGCTCGTGGACTCGCCACTCACGGCGGCGTCGGAGTTACAGAGCCCAAAGCCGCGGCGGCAATACCACCCGAAGGGGCACCCGATAGTCCGCCCGGAAGTTGCCCGCGGGTCCCTTAAGGCAACCTCGCGGGCAGAACCGCAGGCCGCACGAAAACGCCCGCCGCGGCGCACAGGTTTCCGGTAATTCAGGGCACAGGCTGCCTGTAATGCAGAGCACAGCTGACGAATTTGATTTTGCCGGCTTCCGCGATTTCGGCTAGTCCAGCTCGAGCAGCTCGACGCCGTCCCCCGCGACCACCACGTCCCCGGCCAGGTGCACGGTCCACGGCTGGCCGGTGTCCAGGGGCGTCGCGTCGTACCGGCTGACGGTCAGCGTCGCGGCACCGGCCGGGTGCCCGACCTCCTCGACGTGCCGCCACTCCAGGTCGAGCAGCCGGGTGGCCAGCGCCGGCCAGCTCACCTCGACCAGCCGCAGCCGGCGGGCCTGCCCGACCGGGAGCCGGACCAGCCGGGACAGCGCCACCCAGAACGCCGGGGAGCCGGCGAGGAACCCGTGGGCGACGGCGGAACGCTCGGACCCGGCTGGGCCACCCGAGCCGGCTGGGCTGCCCAGGTCTGCTGGGCCGCCCAGGTCTGCTGGGCCGCCCAGGTCTGCTGGGCCGCCCAGGTCTGCTGGGCCGCCCGAGCCGGTGGGGCCGCCGCCCGCCGGCCGGCGCACCCACAGCAGCGAGGTACCGGCCGCGCCGCCGCGCAGCACCCAGTCCGGGGACGCGACCTCGACCCGGTACGGCCGGCCCCGGCCGTCGAGGGTGAGATCCACCGAGCGGCCGGACTCGCGGCGTACCCCGGTGTACCGCCAGCCGGCCGCCCCCGCCGCGCAGGCGAACTCCTCCACCTCCCCGTCGACCAGGTAGCGGCCGCGGGGCACTACGAACCGAACTCCCAGGACTCCTGGTACGCCTGCTGCTCGGGGGTGAGGGTGTCGATCGCAATCCCCATCGCGGCGAGCTTGAGCCGGGCGACCTCGCGGTCGATGCTGGCCGGCACCTCGTGCACGCCGGGCTCCAGATCCGCGTGGTTGGCCATCAGCCACTCCAGGGTCAGCGCCTGGTCGGCGAAGGACAGGTCCATGACACCGGCCGGGTGTCCCTCGGCGGCGCTCAGGTTGGCCAGCCGGCCCTCGGCGAGCAGCGCGATGCGGCGGCCGTCGGCCAGCAGGTACTCGTCCAGGTACGGCCGGACCTCGCGGCGCTTGCCGACCGCGTTCTTCTCCAGCCACCGGACGTCGATCTCCACGTCGAAGTGCCCGCTGTTGGCCAGGATCGCGCCGTCCTGCATGACCGCGAAGTGCTCGGCGTTGATCACGTCCCGGTTGCCGGTGACCGTGACGAACATCTCCCCGATCGCCGCGGCCGCCGCCATCGGCATCACCCGGTAGCCCTCCATGAGGGCGTCCAGGGCCTTGAGCGGGTCCACCTCGCAGACCACCACCACGGCGCCCATCCCGCGCAGCCGGGTGGCGACCCCCCTGCCGCAGTAGCCGTAGCCCACCACGACCGCGGTCTTGCCGGCCAGCAGCGAGTGGGTGGTCCGCAGGATGGCGTCCACGGTCGACTGCCCGGTCCCGTACCGGTTGTCGAACATCCGCTTGGTGCCGGTGTCGTTCACCGCGACGACCGGGAACCGCAGGGCTCCGGCCCGCGCCATCGCACGCAGCCGCACCACCCCGGTGGTGGTCTCCTCGCAGCCGGCCCGGACCGTGTCCAGCAGCTCGGTGCGCGAGGTGTGCAGGGTGTTCACCAGGTCGCAGCCGTCGTCCAGGACGAAGCCCGGCTCCGCGTCCAGCACCGAGTTGATGTGCACGTAGTACCCGGTGAGGTCCACGCCCTTGCGCGCGTAGACGTGCACGCCGTACTCGTCGACCAGCGCGGCCGCGGCGTCGTCCTGGGTGGACAGCGGGTTGGAGGCGGCCAGGTGCACCTGCGCGCCGCCGGCAGCCAACGTGCGCATCAGGTTCGCGGTCTCGGTGGTCACGTGCAGGCTGGCCGCGATCCGGGCGCCCGCGAGCGGCCGCTCCCGGCTGAAGCGCTCCCGGATCTGCCGGAGCACCGGCATCGCCCGGTCCGCCCACTCGATCCGGGTGATGCCCTGCTCGGCCAGCGAGAGATCCGCCACGTCATAGTCGTCGGTCATCGTGCCGGAGAGCCTAGCGGGACACCCGCACCCGAGACGCCCAGCGGGACACCCGCACCCGAGACGCCCAGCGGGACACCCGCACCCGAGACGCCCAGCGGGACACCCGCACCCGAGAGGCCTACGGCGCGCCCGGTCCGGCCGGGGATCGGGCGCGCCGCGGGCGGCGTGTGTGTCGGGGGCCGCCGACGCCGGTCAGTACCGGTAGTGGTCGGGCTTGTAGGGGCCATCGACCGGGACGCCGAGGTAGCTGGCCTGCTCCGCGCTGAGCCGGGTCAGCTTCACCCCGAGGGCGTCCAGGTGCAGCCGGGCGACCTTCTCGTCCAGGTGCTTCGGCAGGGTGTGCACGCCGAGCGGGTACTCGTCGGTCTTGGTGAACAGCTCGATCTGCGCGATGGTCTGGTTGGAGAAGCTGTTGCTCATCACGAACGACGGGTGCCCGGTGGCGTTGCCCAGGTTGAGCAGCCGGCCCTCGGACAGCACCAGGATCGAGTGCCGCTGCGGCCGCTGGTCGGTCGGCGGGAAGACCCACTCGTCCACCTGCGGCTTGATGGTGACCCGGGTGATGCCCGGCACCTGCGCCAGCCCGGCCATGTCGATCTCGTTGTCGAAGTGGCCGATGTTGCCCACGATCGCCTGGTGCTTCATCCGCGCCATCTGGGCCGCGGTCACCACGTTGAAG
Organism: Actinomycetota bacterium; assembly: GCA_046724155.1. Taxonomy (GTDB): domain Bacteria; phylum Actinomycetota; class Actinomycetes; order Mycobacteriales; family JACQDL01; genus JBKOWA01. Next base: position 2,987 of record JBKOWA010000066.1, on the reverse strand, counting down.
TTGCCGGTCGCGGTGATCACGATGTCGGCGCTGTCCAGCACGTCGTCCAGCGTGCTCACCTGGTAGCCGTCCATCGCGGCCTGCAGCGCGCAGATCGGGTCGATCTCGGTGACGATCACCCGGGCGCCCTGGCCGCGCAGCGACTCCGCGCAGCCCTTGCCGACGTCGCCGTACCCGCAGACCACCGCCACCTTGCCGCCGATCAGCACGTCGGTGGCCCGGTTGATGCCGTCGACCAGCGAGTGCCGGCAGCCGTACTTGTTGTCGAACTTGGACTTGGTCACCGCGTCGTTGACGTTGATCGCCGGGAACAGCAGGGTGCCGGCCCGGGCCATCTCGTACAGCCGGTGCACGCCGGTGGTGGTCTCCTCGGTGACGCCCCTGATGCCGGCCGCGATACCAGTCCACTTGCGCGGGCTGGCCGCCAGCGACGCCGCCAGCAGCCGCAGGACGACCTCGAACTCCTCGCTGTCCGCGCCGGCCGGGTCGGGCACCGCGCCCGCCTTCTCGAACTCCACGCCCTTGTGCACCAGCAGCGTTGCGTCGCCGCCGTCGTCCAGGATCATGTTCGGCCCGCCGCCGTCGGGCCAGGTGAGCACCTGCTCGGTGCACCACCAGTACTCCTCGAGGGTCTCACCCTTCCAGGCGAAGACCGGGATGCCCCGCGGCTCGGCCGGCGTGCCGTCCGGGCCGACCGCGACCGCCGCCGCGGCATGGTCCTGGGTGGAGAAGATGTTGCAGCTCGCCCACCGGACCTGGGCGCCCAGCGCCGCCAGGGTCTCGATCAGCACCGCGGTCTGCACGGTCATGTGCAGCGAGCCGGTGATCCGGGCACCCGCCAGCGGCTGGCTGGCCGCGTACTCGGCCCGGATGGCCATCAGGCCCGGCATCTCGTGCTCGGCGAGCCGGATCTCGTTCCGGCCGAACTCGGCGAGGGACAGGTCGGCGACCTTGTAGTCCGGTTGGGTCAGTAAGGCGTTCGTCATCAACTCTCCTGTTCGGAACGGCGGTCCCGGGCTCGGCGCGGCACGGCGCCACGCCGGGCGGCCGGAACGCCCCGATGGGCCACTCGCCGGACCGCCTCGTCCAGCAGCTTCTCGTGCTTGTCCTGTTCCCAGCGCAGCCATTCGCTGGGAGGAACATCCTCCGGTCGGCTCGGGGTTGACTCGAACCACTCTTCAATCGCAACGCGCAGCGCCTCGTCGCCGCGCAGGCGGAGGGCGAACCCGACGTCCTGCAGGCCGATGTCGTACTGTTCCAACAGCTCCCGCAGCGTTCTCAGGCGCTGCAGCTCGGCCGGGCCGTACAGCCGGTAGCCCGATCCGGAGCGGGGCGCGTCGATCAGCCCGATGCGCTCGATGTATCGCAGCATCCGGGGCGACCAACCGGTGGTCTCGGCGGCTTCGTGGATCGTGAGAACACTCATGTCAAGCTGCAAGTTTAGCAGCATTGTGTCAAGGTTGCGGTACCCGATCCGGCGACCGCGGCGGCCCCGGAGATGACCCTGACCGGTGGCAGACGGTACCTTCCGGGGAGCACGCCGGGTTCTGGGGTCACCGCCGGGGTCTTCCGGCCGGGCCACTGACCGAGCGCCGCGACGACCCGACAGGTAGACGGACGGACGAGCCAGGTGTACGAGGACCAACCGCCCCACCGGTCCGACCAGATGTCGACCGAGGTCGCCACCGAGCACGTGGAGACGCTGCTGGCCGCCGCGGAGGAGCTGGCCGAGGCGTGCGTGATGATCGCCAAGCAGCTGCGACCACGGCCGTCGGACCCGGTCGGCGCGCAGGCCGCCCGGCCACCGTCCGTCCTGCGGGCGGCCACCCTGCTGGACCAGGCGGCCGGCTCCACCGGTGACACCCGCCGGCTGCTGCGCTCCACCCTGATCGCACTCGCCCAGTCGGGCCGGCGGCAGCCGGCGGACGGGGCTGTCACCCGGCCGGTCGCCGAACCAGCCCCGACGGGCGACGTGCCGCCCACCAGCGAGCCGGCCAAACCAGCCGGCCAGCCCGCCAGCCCGGCAACACCCGCGCCAGACCTGCCCGCCGCCAGCGAACCCACCAAGCCAGCCGAGCGGCCCGCAGCCGCCCTGCCACCCACCAGCGAGCCAGCCAGACCGACCGGCCAGCCCGCCACCCCGGCAACACCCGCGCCAGACCTGCCGGCCACCAGCGAACCGGCCGGCCGGCCGACCGGCCCGGCGCTGACCCCGGCGGACGACGCGGCGCCCGAGCCGGCCGAGCCGGAGCCGGCAGTGGCACGCGGGGCATCACCCGCACCGCTGGCACCCGGCCGGTTGCCGGCCGCTGCTCCGTCGTTCCCGTTTTCGCCGCCGGCACCTGCGCTGACCGGCTCCGAAGCGGCGGGTTCGGGGGCGGCCGGTTCGGGAGCCGCCGCTTCGGGAGCGGAGCCTGCCGCCGTCGACGCACCCGCGCCCGCTGCCGCCGCCCTGGCAACGCCCGAGTCGGACGCCTCGGCCGAGGCACTCCGGTCGCCCACCTCCGTATCCGCCGCGGCCGGTCAGGTACCCACCGTGCCCGAGGCACGGCGGGAGCAGGAGCCGGAGCGGCCGGCCGCCGGCTCGGAGGATCGACCGCGGACGATGGCACCCGAACCGGTCGGCGCCGGGTGGGCGCCCGCGTACGGCGGCTCGACCCCGTCCAGCGGCGGTTCGGCGGCACCGGCGCTGCCCCGTCGCGGCCGGCACGCCCGGGACGAAACCGGAGTCTGGGTGCGCTCGGACATTCTGGGCGGCCGGCACGCCCTGCCGCCGGAGCCGGACCAGCCGGCAGGGCCGCCCGAGGTGTACGGTGCCGACCTGCCGAGGCCGGTCAGGCTGACCAGGCTGACGCCGCCGGAGCTCCCGGAACTGCCGGCTGTCCCACACGAGCCGAGATTTGAGAGCAGGGAGGCTGAGCCGGTGCGCCCGTTGAACTTTCCCGCGGCGCCGACGACTGGAGGACCGATGACCGGAGGGCCGGTGA
>JBKOWA010000201.1:0-2401 GCA_046724155.1 Actinomycetota bacterium | reverse complement strand
ATGTTAGGCATCGCCCCACACAACTCTAGACCCCCGCACGCGGCGGCAGCCAACCCTCCGGCGCAGTGCCAGCCGCACTATATCTGATCGGGCAGGCGTTGGAGTTCCCACCCGCCGGATATGAACCCGGTACGGCCGGAGTGACCCACTCTGCCACGACCTACTGATGGCGACGTTCACCGAAGGTTGATTGGCAGTTACGGGTAGTGTGCGGCATGCGGAGGCTGTGCGGGTTGCGGGGCTAGCGCGAAGCTCCTTGCAGGACGCGTTTGCGTTGCCCTGAGGTCAGCCGCAGACGGCGCCGTTGGCGGCAGAGCCGACCAGCTTGGTGTACTTGGCCAGCACGCCGGTCTCGAACCGCGGCGCCGGTGCCTTCCAGCCGGCCCGGCGGCGGTCCAGCTCCCCGGCGTCCACCAGCAGGTCCAGCATCCGGGTGGACAGGTCCAGCCGGATCCGGTCACCATCGGCGACCAGCGCGATCGGGCCGCCCGCGGTCGCCTCCGGCGCCACGTGGCCGATGCACAGCCCGGTGGTGCCGCCGGAGAACCGGCCATCGGTGAGCAGCAGCACGTCCTTGCCCATCCCGGCACCCTTGATCGCACCGGTGACCGCCAGCATCTCCCGCATGCCGGGACCGCCACGCGGCCCCTCGTACCGGACCACCACCACGTCCCCGGGCCGCAGCGCCCCCGAGGTGACCGCCGCCATGGCCGCCTCCTCGCCGTCGAAGACCCGGGCGGTGCCCTCGAAGCCCGTCCCTTCGAAGCCGGCGGACTTGACCACCGCGCCGTCCGGGGCCAGCGAGCCGCGCAGGATCGTCAGCCCGCCAGTGGGATGGATCGGGTCGGACATCGCGTGAATGATCTTCCCGTCCGGGTCCGGCGGAGCCACCTCGGCCAGGTTCTCGGCGACCGTGTGCCCGCTGACCGTCGGCGCGTCGCCGTGCAGCAGGCCGGCGTCCAGCAGCGCCTTCATCACCACCGGCACCCCGCCGATGCGGTCGATGTCGTTCATCACGTACCGACCGAACGGCTTGACGTCGGCCAGGTGCGGCGTGCGGTCGCCGATCCGGACGAAGTCGTCGAGGGTGAGCTCCACCCGGGCCTCGTGCGCGATGGCCAGCAGGTGCAGCACCGCGTTCGTCGAGCCGCCGAGCGCCATCACCACGGTGATCGCGTTCTCGAACGCCTTCCGGCTCATGATCTGCCGGGCCGTCACACCGCGCCGGACCAGCTCGACCACGGCCTCGCCGGTGCGCTCGGCGTAGACGTCGCGGCGGCTGTCCGGGGCCGGCGGCGAGGTGGACCCGGGCAGCGCCATGCCGAGCGCCTCCGCCGCGCTGGCCATGGTGTTCGCGGTGTACATCCCGCCGCAGGCGCCCTCGCTGGGGCAGAAGTGCCGCTCGATCTCGTCCAGCTCGGCCCGGGTCATCCGGCCCATCGCGCAGGCGCCGATGCCCTCGAACGCGTCGATGATGGTGATGTCGCGGTCCCCGAGCCGGCCCGGCAGGGTGGTGCCCGCGTACAGGAACGCGGCGGCCACGTCCAGTCGGGCGGCGGCCATCAGCATGCCGGGCAACGACTTGTCGCAGCCGGCCAGCAGCACCGCGCCGTCCAGCCGCTCGGCCTCCATCACGGTCTCCACCGAGTCCGCGATGATCTCCCGGGACACCAGCGAGTAATGCATTCCGACGTGGCCCATGGCGATCCCGTCGGAGACCGAGATGGTGCCGAACTCCATCGGGAACCCGCCGGCGCCGCGCACCCCGACCTTGGCCTGCTTGGCCAGCCGGGCCAGCGACAGGTTGCAGGGGGTGATCTCGTTCCAGCTCGAGGCGACGCCGATCTGCGGCTTGTCCCAGTCCTCGTCGGTCATCCCCACCGCGCGCAGCATGCCGCGAGCACCGGCCCGCTCGATGCCGTCGGTGACTTCGTAGCTGCGCGGCTTGCCCGGCCGGGGGCCCGATGCGGTGTCAGTCACGGCACGAAGAGTATCCCTGCCAGCCAGGTCCGGCGGTCCGGACGGCATGATGGGGTGATGACCACCGAGGCCGCGTCGCCCACCCTGCAGATCCGGGCCAGCCGGGTGTCGGTGCTGCCCGTGCTGTTCCTGGCGCTCTGCCTCAGCCCACTCGCGGTGTACCGGCCGTGGCTGCTGTGGCTGTTCGCGGTGCCGCTGCTACTGGGAGCCTGGGTGCTCCGTGCCGGCTTGGACGTGGACCCCGACGGGGTGACCGTGCACGCACTGGCCGGCCGGCGCCGGGTGCCGTGGTCGGGTGTGGCCGGCCTCCGTATCGGCCGCCGCGGCACGGTCAGCCTGGTGCTCACCGGCGGCGGCGCGCTGCGACTGCCCGCGGTGCGGGCCCGGCATCTGCCCCTGATCGCGGCAGCCAGCGGCGGCC
>JBKOWA010000314.1:0-2601 GCA_046724155.1 Actinomycetota bacterium | reverse complement strand
AGCCGCGGCCGGGCACCAGGCGTTCGTGGTGTGCCCGCGGATCGGCGACGGGGGCGAGGCGGACGAGGACGTGTCCATGGTGGACGACGAGCCGCCGCCAGCGCCGGCCGGCGGCGAGGACGGGGACGAGGACGGGGAGTCCACTGTGGACGTCCGGGAGCGCCGGCCGCCGCTGGCGGTCACCGCGGTGCTGCCGATGCGGACCGAAGGGCCGCTGTCCGGGCTGCGGGTGGCGGCGCTGCACGGCCGGCTGCCGGCCGAGGTGAAGGACGCCGTGATGGCCCGGTTCGCCGCCGGTGAGCTGGATGTGCTCGTGGCCACCACGGTGGTCGAGGTCGGCGTGGACGTGCCGAACGCGACCATGATGGTGGTGCTCGACGCCGACCGGTTCGGGGTGTCCCAGCTGCACCAGCTGCGCGGCCGGATCGGCCGGGGCAGCGCACCCGGGCTGTGCCTGCTCGTCACCGACGCGCCGGCCGGGACCAAGGCCCGCGAGCGGCTGGACGCGGTGGCGGCCACCCTGGACGGTTTCCAGCTGGCCCGGCTCGACCTGGAGCAGCGCCGGGAGGGCGACGTGCTGGGCACCGACCAGTGGGGCCGGCGCCGGCAGGTGAAGCTGCTGTCGCTGCTGCAGGACGAGCAGCTGATCACCGAGGCGCGTGCGGAGGCGGCCGCCATGGTGGACGTCGATCCGGAGCTGCTCACCCATCCGGCGCTGCTCGCGCGGGTGACCGCGCTGACCGAGGACCGGGCCGAGTACCTGGAGAAGGCTTAGCGGGACGTGGAACCGGTCGCGGCGCCGCTGCCCGTCCGCGCTGCTCGTCCCCGCGCTGGCTGCCGCCCCTGCTGCCGGCCGCCGTCGCCGGACCGGCCGAGTGAGTGAGAATAGCGGGGTGACGCGGATCGTGGCCGGCGCCGCCGGGGGCCGGCGGCTGACGGTGCCGGCCGGGCGCGGCACCCGACCTACCTCCGATCGCATCCGGGAGGCGCTGTTCTCGGCGCTGGGCGCGCTCCTCGACCTGGCCGGGGCCCGTGTCCTCGACCTGTACGCCGGCACCGGGGCGGTCGGCCTGGAGGCGCTGTCCCGCGGCGCAGCGCAGGCGCTGCTGGTCGAGGCCGACCCGCGGGCCGCCCGGGTGATCCGGGACAATGCCCGTCACCTCGGGTTGGCCGGCGCAGAGGTGGTCGCCGACCGCGTCCAGCGGCTGGTCGCCGGCCCGCCGCCGCCCGGGCCGCCGTTCGACCTGGTCTTCGCCGACCCGCCGTACCAACTGCCGGACGCCGACCTGAACGCCGTGCTCGCCGACCTGGGCGGCAACGGGTGGCTGGCCCCCGGCGCGGTGGTCGTGGTGGAGCGGCGCCGGACCGCGGCCGAGCCGGTGTGGCCGGCTCCACTGAAATCCGCAAAATTGAGACGGTACGGCGACACCTCGCTTTGGTACGGTCACGCCCCGTGAGGCGAGTCGTATGCCCGGGTTCGTTCGACCCCGTGACCCAGGGTCATCTGGACATTGTCGGCCGGGCCAGCAAGCTCTACGACGAGGTCATCGTCGCGGTGCTGATCAACAAGACCAAGTCCGGCCTGTTCACCGTGGAGGAGCGGATGGGGATGCTCACCACGGTCACCGCCGGGTACGGAAATGTCCGGGTGGACTCCTTCCACGGCCTGCTGGTCGACTACTGCCGCTCGCACGACGTGTCGGCCGTGGTCAAGGGCCTGCGCGCGGTCAGCGACTTCGACTACGAGCTGCAGATGGCGCAGATGAACTACGACATGGCCGGGGTGGAGACGCTGTTCATGGCCACCAACCCGCAGTACAGCTTCCTGTCCTCCAGCCTGATCAAGGAGGTCGCCATGTACGGCGGGGACGTGTCCGGGCTGGTGCCGCAGGTGGTTCTGGAGCGCCTCCGGCAGCGGCTGACCGAGCAGCGCTAGGGCCTGTCGGCAATCCCTCGGTGGATGCACCGGGGGCGCCGCCAGCAGGGTTTGCCAACAGCTCTAACCTCGCTGGCGTGGCCGACGATCTGACCGTTCAGCCGCGGGCCTTCCAGGCTCTGGCCGCTCTTGAGGAGCTGGCCGAGCTGGTGGCGGCGGCGCGCGGGGTGCCCATGTCGACGTCCTGCGTCGTGCCGCGGGGGCACGTGCTGGACCTGGTCGAGAATGTCCGGGACGCGCTGCCGGCCGAGCTGGCCGACGCGCAGCGCGTCCTGGACCGCCGCGACGATTTGCTTTCCCGGGCGCAGGAGCGGCTGGCAGCGGCGACGAGGCAGGGCGAGACGGAGGGCGAGCGGCTGGTGTCGGCCGCCCGCGACCAGGCGGCCGGCGTGGTGCGGTCGGCGAAGGAGCACGGCAGCCAGCACGTCGGCGCGGCGCAGGCCCAGGCCGAGCGGATCCTGGCGGCGGCGCACGCCGAGGCGGAGACGGCGGTCGCGGCCGCCCGGCACGAGGCCAGCCGGCTGGTGGAGGCCAGCGAGGTACACCGGGCGGCGGCCGCCGAGGCGGAGCGGATCCTGACGCAGGCCAGGTCCGAGGCCAAGCGGATGGCGGCCGACGTCGAGGAATACGTGGACAGCCGGCTGGCTTCCCTCACTGAGCTGGTC
>JBKOWA010000225.1:0-2376 GCA_046724155.1 Actinomycetota bacterium | reverse complement strand
ACCCCAAGGAGATCCGGAAGGTCGTCTACACGACGAACAACATCGAATCGCTGAACTTCCAGCTGCGGAAGATCACGAAGAACAGGGGACACTTCCCCACCGAGGAAGCAGCGATGAAACGTAAACATTCACCCGTAAGTTGATCAAGAGTGAATGCTGTTCGGGTTGCTGCCGTTCGGGCTCAGCTCAGGTGGGTGCGAGGTCGGGCATCCAGGGTCGGCCCAGGAGGGCGTCGCGTAGGACGGTGAGGCCGTTGTAGCCGTGCTTGATCGCGGTGGAGATGTAGCCGCGGATGGTGTAGCGATCTTGGGTGCGGTCTTCGCTGGTCAACCGGCCGGAGATGTTCTCTTGGATCTTGCTGGGGCGTAGGTCGCGTTCGGCCTGGTTGGAGGTGGGTGGTACGGCCAGGTCGCCGGTGAAGCGCAGCACGTCGGCTTCACGGTCGCGCAGGGCTTGCAGTAGGAGCCGGGCCTTGCGTTCCCCGGGGCGGGTGCCGTGGCTGATGGTGTCGGACAGTCCGGCCCGTACGCCGTGGCGGAACCGGCTGATCAGCGTGTCGCGGATCTCGGGGGCGATCTGGTCGTGGCCGGTGTCGCGGGCGAGGTTGGCGTGGTGGATCAGCCCGCGCAGCGCGCGGGCGATCTGGCCCGGCCAGTCCTTGTCGGGGTAGACCTGGGCGGCGCCGTCAAGATCGCGCAGTAGATGCTGGCAGCAGAGTTGGTGGACCAGCCCGGCGAACTCGTCGCAGTCGTAGTTCTGGTAGCGGTCGTGCACGATGATCGCCCCGTTCTTGGCGCGCTCGGTGAGTACGAACGCCTTGAACGTGTCCAGGTCTCGGTCGCCCAGCAGGTAGTGGGTGTACAGCTCGGTGCAGGCCACCAGCAGGTACTTGTCGGCCTTCTTCCGTCCCGGCCGCGGAGTGCGCGGCCCGACCTTGAGCGGGGTTTCGTCGCACGACACCGCGTAGGCCAGGGTGATCAGGCCGCGGATCCGGTCGTGCACCCCGCCCAACAGGCCCGCGGTGCGGGCGAGCATGCCGTGCACGAACCCGACCGAGGGCGCGGTCCCGGTCAACGACTCCAGCAGTTGCACGACCCGGTGCGCGGGAACGAAGTGCACGACCATCAGGTAGACCGCGAAGGCTTGCAGGTTCGGGCCGTACCCGACCGGCCCCGGCCGGGCGCCCTCGGGCCGGGCCGCGGTGTGGATCTTCCCGCACCCGCACTCGACCTGGTGCTGCTCGTACTGGGTGACTGTCACGCTGACCTGCGGGATCTCGTGCTGCTGGTAGCGGTCGGCCACGCCCAGGTCCCTGGCCCCGGCCAGGTCTCGGCCACACTCGCAGCCGCCTTGCGGGAACACATCCCGCTGCTGGTCCGGGGTGTCGGTCCAGGCCAGATGCGACCCAGGCGCCCCGCGCTGCTTGCCCCGCGACCGCTTCGGCCCGCCCCGCCCCGGTGTGGCCGGCTTCTCCGGAACCGGGGGCTTACCCGGGCCGTCATCCCGCGAGGGCGGGCTCGAGGAGTTCCGCGAGTTCCGCGACAACAGATGCTCCACCTGCGCCAGCTTGGCCGCCAACGCCTGGTTGGCCTCCGTCAACTCAGCGAGCTGCCCAGCCAACTCGGTGATCTGACGATCCCGCACCACAAGCAGCGCGCGCAGCTCCTCACGCGAGAGCTGCTCCGGCACCGGCACCCGATGATCACACCGCACACCAGTCGATCACGTTGGGAACGACACGCCCAACTTTTGAGCCACACCCGCCAGCCCGGCCTCATGATCAACTACGGGCTGAATGTTTACGTTACACCTACGTAAGTCATCCCCGAGATCGACGGATGGAAGTGATTCAGGTGGCCCAGACGGTCATCACGAGGTTCACCGACGACCTCGACGGGTCGCAGGCATCGGGCAGCGTCGAGTTTGGCCTCGACGGACGGGAGTACATGATCGACCTCAGCGACGAGAACGCAGCCAGGCTTCGGGATGCACTCGCGCCCTACGTCGCTGCAGCCCGTCGTGTCGGTCGCGGCCGCGGGCGAACTGGCGCCACTCCCTCCCCCACTGGCCAACGACGGAACCTCGCCGAGGCACGAGGGTGGCTACGCGACAACGGCTACCCGGTCAAGGACCGTGGTCGGATCCCCGACGAGTGGCTGCGTCACTTCGGCACCAAGACACCCCAGCCACCAACGGTGACCACGACGGATCCGGGTGACGACGAGACGCCGCACGACACCAGCCGCTCGAATGGTCACACCGTGGAGTTCCAGTCGGCGTAGGCGGCGCCAGACGAACGCCACAGCAGCCCCGGCCATGCCGCAGGCCGGGGCTGTGCTAGAGCCGTTTCTGGGGGGCGGGTTAGCTTCACTACAG
>JBKOWA010000103.1:0-8495 GCA_046724155.1 Actinomycetota bacterium | reverse complement strand
GCACGCCTTCCTGCGCCTGGTACGCGCCGTCATCGACGCCGAGTACCCGGGGCGGGTACTGCTCGCCGAGGCCAACCAGTGGCCGGCCGACGTGGTGGCGTACTTCGGCGACAAGACCGGTGACGAGTGCCATATGGCGTTCCACTTCCCGGTGATGCCACGGTTGTTCATGGCAGTCCGCCGGGAGTCCCGCACGCCGGTCTCGGAGATCATGGCGCAGACGCCGCAGATCCCCGAGCACTGCCAGTGGGGCATCTTCCTGCGCAACCACGACGAGCTGACCCTGGAGATGGTCACCGACGAGGAGCGCGACTACATGTGGGCGGAGTACGCCAAGGACCCCCGCATGAAGGCCAACATCGGGATCCGCCGCCGCCTCGCGCCGCTGCTGGAGAACGACCGCAACCAGCTGGAGCTGTTCACCGCGCTGCTGCTGAGCCTGCCTGGGTCGCCGGTGCTGTACTACGGCGACGAGATCGGGATGGGTGACAACATCTGGCTCGGTGACCGGGACGGGGTGCGCACCCCGATGCAGTGGACGCCGGACCGCAACGCCGGCTTCTCCACCTGCGACCCGCAGCAGCTCACCCTGCCGGTGATCGCCGACCCGGTCTACGGGTACCAGGTCACCAACGTCGAGGCCCAGCTGCGCAGCACCAGCTCGCTGCTGCACTGGACGCACCGGATGATCGAGGTCCGCCGGCAGCATCCCACGTTCGGCATCGGCAGCTACACCGAGATCGGCGCCCGTAACCCGTGCGTGCTGTCGTTCGTGCGCGAGCACCAGCAAGATGGGGTACGGGACGTCGTGCTCTGCGTGAACAACCTGTCCCGGTTCCCGCAGCCGGTCGAGCTGGACCTGCGACGTTTCGAAGACTGGACGCCGGTGGAGCTGACCGGCCGGGTGCGGTTCCCCAAGATCGGCGTGCTGCCGTACATGCTGACAGTGGCCGGGCACGGCTTCTACTGGTTCCAGCTCACCCCGCCGGAGGTCAGGCAAACATGAGCACACTCGACCTGCTGCTTGCCGAGTGGCTGCCGGAGCAGCGGTGGTTTCCCGGCAAGGGTCGGCAGATCGCCACCGCGGCGCCGACCGCCGTCGCGGCGCTGCGCGAGACGGAGCCCCGGCTCGAGGTGCGGCTGGTTCGGGTGGAGTACGCCGACGGGGGTCAGGAGACGTTCGTGGTGCCGCTGTCGTTCCGCCGCACGGTCGCCGAGCACTTCCGGCACGCGCTGATCGGCGAGGTGGACGACGGTGGCCCGGTCTGGGTGTACGACGGGATGCAGGACCGGGACCTGTCCACCACCTGGCCGCAGCTGATCGCCGACCAGGCCCGGGTCGGCGCGCTGGTCTTCCATGCCGAACCGGGCATGGACCTCCCGCGCGGGCTGGTCGGCGACGTGCTGATCGCCGAGCAGTCGAACACCTCGCTGGTCTACGGCGAGGACGCAATCCTCAAGCTGTTCCGCCGGCTGGAGAGCGGCCTCAACCCGGACGTCGAGGTGCACGACGCGCTGGGCCCGGTGAAGAACCCGCACATTGCGCCGCTGCTCGGCTACGTGGAGCTGATCGAGGGCGAGGCAGTGGCGACGGTGGCGATGCTGCAGACGTTCCTACCGGTGGCCAGCGACGGATGGTCGCTGGCCACCGCGAGCGTCCGTGACCTGTACACCGAGCGGGACCTGCACGCCGACGAGGTGGGCGGGGACTTCGCCGGCGAGGCGCACCGGCTCGGCCAGGCCACCGCCAGCGTGCACGCCGACCTGGCGCAGGTGCTGCCGGTCAAGCGGGCCAGCGCGGACTGGCTGGCCGAGACCGCACAGGTGATGTGCCGCCGGCTGGACGCGGCGACCGCGGTGGTGCCCGCGCTGGCCGAGCACGCCAGCCGGCTGCGCGCCTCATACCAGGCGATCCGCGACCTGTCGGGCCCGGTCCCGCTGCAGCGGGTGCACGGGGACCTGCACCTCGGGCAGGTGCTGCGCACCGCCCAGCACTGGATCCTGCTGGACTTCGAGGGCGAACCGGCCCGACCGCTGGTCACCCGGCGCAACCCGGACAGCCCGCTGCGCGACGTCGCCGGCATGCTCCGCTCCTTCGACTACGCCAGCCGCTACCTGCTGCTGGACGAGCCTGAGGACGCCCAGCTGGAGTACCGGGCCGCGGAGTGGGCAGACCGCAACCGGGACGCGTTCTGCGACGGCTACACCGAGGTCAGCGGCGTCGACCCGCGGGACCAGGAGGCGCTGCTGCGCGCGTTCGAGACGGACAAGGTCGTCTACGAGGCTGTGTACGAGACCCGCAACCGGCCGCACTGGCTGCGCATCCCGCTGGCCGCCCTGGACCGGCTGACCCCCGGAGGAGGCTGACCCCCAGTGCCGGACACCCCCCCGCCGGACAACTCAGTGCCTGACAACCCCCTGGCCGACAACCCCCTGGCCGACAAGCCCGGACCGTCCGACCGGCCAGGACCTGACACCGCCCCGGCGGCGATCCGGGTGCCACCCATCTCGGGGTCCGAGCCGTCCCGCGCCGAGCTGGACCGGCTGGTGGGGGGTGCCCACCATGACCCGCACACCATCCTCGGCATCCACCCGGGGCCGGGCGGCCTGGTGGTACGGACCCTGCGCCCGGACGCCACCAAGGTGGTCCTGCTCGTCGGTGAAACCCGCACCGAGCTGGTGCAGGTGCACCCGGGCGGGGTCTTCGCCGGGGTGCTGGCCGGGCGGGCCGAGCCGGTGGACTACCGGCTCGAGGTCAGCTACGGCACCGAGACCCACGTGGTGGACGACCCGTACCGGTGGCTGCCCACCCTCGGCGAGCTGGACCAGCACCTGCTGCGGGAAGGCCGGCACGAGAGGCTGTGGGACGTGCTCGGCGCGCACGAGCACTGCTACCACGGCCCGTACGGGGAGGTCTGGGGCACCGCCTTCGCGGTGTGGGCGCCGAACGCCCGCGGGGTGCGCGTCACCGGGGACTTCGACATCTGGGAGAGACGCGCCTACCCGATGCGGTCGCTGGGCTCGTCCGGCGTCTGGGAGCTGTTCGTGCCGAACGTCCGCGCCGGCACCCGGTACAAGTACTCGGTGCTGGGCGCGGACAGCGTGTGGCGGGACAAGGCCGACCCGATGGCGTTCGCCGCCGAGCAGCCGCCGGGCACCGCGTCCATCGTCTACACCTCGTCCTACCAGTGGAAGGACCACGACTGGCTGGAGCAGCGGCACACCCGGCCGTGGCACGCCGAGCCGATGAGCATCTACGAGGTGCACGTCGGCTCGTGGCGGGCCGGGCTGGGCTACCGCCAGCTCGCCGACGAGCTGGTCGAGTACCTCGCCCAGACCGGTTTCACCCACGTCGAGCTGCTCCCGGTCGCCGAGCACCCGTTCGGCGGGTCCTGGGGCTACCAGGTCACCTCGTACTACGCGCCGTCGTCGCGGTGGGGCGAGCCGGACGACTTCCGCTACTTCGTGGACCGGATGCACGCCGCCGGCATCGGAGTGATCGTGGACTGGGTCCCGGCGCACTTCCCCCGGGACGAGTGGGCGCTGGCCCGGTTCGACGGCACCGCGCTGTACGAGCACGCCGACCCGCGCCGCGGCGAGCACCCGGACTGGGGCACCCTGGTGTTCAACTTCGGCCGCAACGAGGTGCGCAACTTCCTGGTCGCCAACGCTCTGTACTGGCTCACCGAGTTCCACGTCGACGGCCTGCGGGTGGACGCGGTGGCCTCGATGCTGTACCTGGACTACTCCCGGGAGTCGGGGCAGTGGGTGCCCAACGAGTACGGCGGCCGGGAGAACCTGGACGCGGTGCGGTTCCTGCAGGAGCTGAACGCCACCGTCTACCGGACGGAGCCCGGCGCGATCACGGTGGCCGAGGAGTCCACCGCCTGGCCCGGCGTGACCCGGCCGACCCACCTGCTCGGTCTCGGCTTCGGGTTCAAGTGGAACATGGGCTGGATGCACGACACCCTGGACTACGCCAGCCGGGCGCCGATCTTCCGCAGCTACCACCACCACCAGCTGACGTTCTCCATGATGTACGCCTACTCGGAGAACTTCATCCTGCCCCTGTCGCACGACGAGGTGGTGCACGGCAAGGGCTCGCTGGTCCGCAAGATGCCCGGCGACCGGTGGCAGCAGCTGGCCACGCTGCGCGCGCTGTTCGGCTACATGTGGGCGCACCCGGGCAAGCAGCTGCTGTTCATGGGCGGCGAGTTCGCCCAGGAGGCGGAGTGGTCGGACGGCCGGGAGCTGGACTGGTGGCTGCTGGACAACGCCGACAACCGCGGCGTGCAGCGCCTGGTGGCCGACCTGAACCGGCGGTACCGGGAGTGCCGGGCGCTGTGGTCGCAGGACTACAGCCCGGAGGGGTTCTCCTGGATCGACGCCAACGACGCCTCCAACAACGTGTTCTCCTTCCTCCGGCACGGCGACGACGGGTCGGTCCTGGCGTGCGTGGTGAACTTCGCCGGGCTGCCGCACGAGGGCTACCGGCTCGGCCTGCCGCGGGCCGGCGTCTGGGACGAGGTGCTCAACACCGACTCGGAGACCTACAGCGGCTCGGGGGTCGGCAACCTCGGCCAGGTGCTGGCCGACCAGCCGCCCTGGCACGGCCAGCCGCACTCCGCGGCGCTGCGGGTGCCACCGCTGGGCACGCTCTGGCTCCGGCATCGGGGCTAGCCGGGACGCGGTTGGGTACATCGGCCAGAATGGACCCCGGCATCGTTGGTGCCGGGTCGTTGCTGGCAGGGGGTGCGGGGACGGTCGCGCCCTAGGGGAGACATCATGAGGCGCAGGGGTGTGCGGTCCGTGGCGGCTGCGGTGGTGCTGGCGCTGGGCACCGCGGGCTGCGCCACCGTGATCCGGTCCAACGGCGAGTACTCGCAGAGCAGGCGGGCGGTCCCGGACGCCAAGGTGAAGATCAACGGGCTGCCGGCCGGCGGGCCGACGGAGGCGGACCGGGTCGCCGGCAACGCCATCGCCGACATCGAGCAGTTCTGGACCGAGAAGTTTCCCGAGGCCTTCGACGGCAAGCAGTACCAGGGGCCGCAGGGCGGCTTCTTCTCCGTCGACCCCGGCGACCAGACCGAGTCGGTGCCGTGCGTCAGCAACGCGTCGGAGATCCGCGGCAACGCGTTCTACTGCCCGCCCCGGGACATCGTGGCCTGGGACCGGGTGAACCTGCTTCCGGAGCTGCAGGAGAAGTTCGGGCCGCTGCTGGTCGGGATGGTGCTGGCCCACGAGTGGGGCCACGTCATCCAGACCAAGAGCGGGGTGAACCCGGACCGCACGATCGTCCGGGAGACGCAGGCCGACTGCTACGCCGGAGCGTGGATCCG
The DNA here is from genome assembly GCA_046724155.1 of Actinomycetota bacterium. Taxonomy (GTDB): domain Bacteria; phylum Actinomycetota; class Actinomycetes; order Mycobacteriales; family JACQDL01; genus JBKOWA01. The sequence goes on along the minus strand of JBKOWA010000103.1, from coordinate 3,156 downwards.
GTCGGCGCTGGCCGGCCGGGCGCCGCACTTCCCGGTCGACCGCAAGGACCTGGACACCGCGCTGGCCGGCTACCTGCTGTTCCGCGACCCGGTGGGGGCCAGCGCGAGCGACGTGCAGGCGCACGGCAACGGCTTCGACCGGATCAGCGCGCTCCAGGAGGGCTTCGAGAACGACGTCAGCCACTGCAAGACCTTCGACGACAGCCGGAAGTTCACCGAGATCAGCTTCAGCCGGGCCGACGACCAGGCGCGCGGTGGCAACCTGCCGTTCGAAGGCAGCGAGGGCGCGCTGGCCATCGGGCAGGGCGACCTGGAGCAGACCTGGCCGGGCCTGTTCTCCCAGACCTTCGGCAAGGAGTTCACCAAGCCCAAGACGACGGTCCTGCAGAACGGCGAGCACGGCAGCTGCGACGGCCAGGAGGTCAAGCAGGCCGTCTTCTACTGCGCCAGCAACAACACGCTGCTGCTGGACCACGACGCGCTCAAGTCGGTGTCCGACCGGCTGGAAGGCAGCGACTACGCGCCGATGACGCTGGTCGGCATCGGCTACGCGCAGGCGGTGGCCCACCAGGCCGGGCTCAGCCTGGACGGCGCGGACGGGCTGCGCCGGCTCATCTGCCTGGACGGCGCGTACACCCGGCAGGTGGTGGACCGGCCGTCGGACCTGCGGGCGGTCACCCTGTCCCCCGGCGACCTGGACGAGGCCATCCAGGCGCTGCTGTTCTACGCCGGCCTGGACGACTACTTCGGCAGCCGGGGCCTGTTCGGGCTGGACCGGGTGCAGGCGTTCCGGGAGGGCTTCACCGACATCCAGAAGTGCCGCTAGCCCGGCCCGCCGGAGGCCCCGAGTCGCTCTCGAGGCCCCAGAGCCTTGTTGGCTCTCAGCTCGCCGCAGGCGCTCAGAACAGCGCCCGGGCCAGGTCGCGGCGGGCCTTGCTCACCCGCGGGTCGGACTCGCCGACCACCGCGAACAGCTCGACCAGCCTGGCCCGGGCGGCGTCGCGCTGCTCCCCGTTGCTGCGCCGCACCAGGTCGCCCAGCCGGCCCAGGCCGCCCGCCACGTCGCCGGTGGCCAGCTGCACGTCCGCCGCCGCCAGCTGCGCCGGCACGTCGTCCGGGTTGGCGTCGGCCATCCGCACCGCGTCCGGCCGCGCGGTGCTGATCCGGCGCAGCAGCGCCACCTGGCGCAGCGCATCGGCGGCCAGCGGGTGCCCGGGCTCGGCGGCCAGCACCTCCTCGTACCGCCGGGCCGCCTCGTCGAGGTCACCGCGCTCCAGCGCCTGCTCGGCGGCGTCCAGCCGCGGGTCCGCCGGCTCGGGCTGGGCGGGCTGGGCGGCGGCGTCCAGGGGCAGCGCCCGGCCGACCGCCTCCACCAGCGCGCCGAGCCACTGCCGCACCTGCGGCTCCGGCATGGCGCCGGTGAACTCCGCGACCAGCTGCCCCTGGAAGACCGCCTTCACCGCCGGGATCCCCTGCACCCGCAGCGCCTGGGCCAGCGCCGGGTTGGCATCCACGTCGATCTTGGCCAGCACCCAGGAGCCGCCGCCCTCGGTGGCCAGCTTCTCCAACACCGGGCTGAGCTGCTTGCACGGGCCGCACCAGTCCGCCCACAGATCCAGCACCACCAGCGTGCGCATGGACCGTTCCAGCACCTCGGTCTGGAACGTCTGCTCGGTGACCTCGATGACGTGCGGCCGGCCCCCCGCGCCGTTCGCCGGGGCCGTGCCGTCCGGCTGCCCGGCCGGAGCAGGCGGAGCCGTCGCCCGCGCCTTCAGCGCGGACAGGTCGACGGCGCGGGCAAGAGCGGAGCTGAGCGGTGCGTTGCCTGGCTTCATGGCTCCAATTGTTCCACCGTCCCGGCGATGCGCCCGCTACCAGACCTCGCCGGCCCGCCGCCGGCCGCAACGAAGTGTGCCCGCCGGCCGCGGGCCGCGGTGCCGCGGGCGACGACCCCCTCGTGTTCCAGGCGGGTCAGCATGTTCAGCGCCCCCTGCGCGGTCAGGCCGGTGATCTCGGCCAGCACCCCGGAGGACAGCCGGCCGGCCGCCGCCAGGTAGGCCTGGACCAGCGTCCGGGCGGCCTGGGCGGTGGGGCGGTACCAGGTCAGCAGCCCACGCCGCTGCGCCCGGGCCAGCTCCTGAGCATCCCGGGTGGCCCGCGCCACGAAGGTGGTCGCCGGCAGCCATGCCCCGTCGTCGGCGCGGTGGACCAGCGGCTGGCCGTCGATGGAGCAGCCGGCGGCGACATCGAGGGCCTCCTCGGCCTCGCCGGCCGGGATCTGCAGCAGCCGGCCCAGCGTGGACGCGGCGACGAAACCGTCCCGCAGCAGGGCGTGGACGGTCAGCGCCACCCGCACGTCCCGGCGGCGCGCCGGCGGGTCCAGGGCGGCCACGACAGCCAGCACCGCCAGCAGCGGGCGGCCGCCGACCAGGCGGGTGCGCACCTGCGGGCCCGGCTCCTCCCGGATGACCGGCGGCCGGTGCCCCAGCGAGACGAGCTCCCGGAACATCCGGTCCACGCCCACCCCCTGGCGCTCGACCAGGCCCATCGCCCGGGCCAGGTCGGCCAGCGCGGGGTTGCGCGAGTACCGTGCCGAGAGCACCGACTCACTCGTCACGCCGCCGGCGAAACCACCCGGCGACACGACGTCCAGGCTCGCATCGGCCTCGACCCAGGTCACGTGCACCGGTTCGAAGGGCAGCCAGTCACGGTGCACGACCGCGTTCAGCAACGCCTCCCGCACGGCCAGCCACGGCAGCAGGCGTACCGGCTCCAGGTGCAGCCCGGACTGCAGCACGACCGCCTTGTCGAGCACGTCCAGCCGGGCCTCGACCTCGGCGAGCTGCTCCACCAGGCTCAGCCCGGCAAGATCCGGCGGAGCGGACACGACATCGCCGCCGGGCACGTCGAGAACGGCGAGCTCCAGCACCGTCCGCGGCGCCGGCCCGAACATGTGCACGCCGGCGGCGGTGAGGTGCCCGTCGGGCAGCAGCACCCCCAGCCGGGTCAACAGCTCCCGGACCGGCAGGTCCCGCAGCTCGGTCGCGGTCTCGCCGGACCCGCGCAGCAGCCGGCCCAGCGTGGACGCGGCGACGAAACCGTCCCGCAGCAGGGCGTGGACGGTCAGCGCCACCCGCACGTCCCGGCGGCGCGCCG
>JBKOWA010000312.1:0-7121 GCA_046724155.1 Actinomycetota bacterium | reverse complement strand
GCCGCCAGCAGCAGGATCGCCCCGAGGACCAGCCGCCGCGCCCGGCGCTTGGGCCGCGCCGGCGGGGTGGCCATCGGCTCGGGCTCCGGTTTCGGGTGGGGCGGCGGCGCGATCGCGGCGCGGGCGGCGGCGCTGGTCGGGGCCACCTCGTGCCGGCCGTTGTTCATCCCGGCGGCGCCGTCCACCACGGGCACGTCGTCGCCGTACCGGTCGTCGATGACGTCCGCGACGATGACCGTGATGTTGTCCGGGCCGCCGCTGCGCAGCGCCAGCTCCACCAGCCGGTCCGCGCAGTCCTGCGGTCGCCGGATCCGCAGCGTGTCGGCCAGCGTCTCGGCGGAGACCACCGAGGTCAGCCCGTCCGAGCACAGCAGGTACCGGTCGCCGACCCGGCTCTCCCGCACCGAGAGGTCCGGGTCCACCTCGCCGCCGTTCAGCGCCCGCAGCAGCAGCGACCGCTGCGGGTGGTTGCCGGCCTCCTCCTGCGTCAGCCGGCCCTCGTCCACCAGGGCCTGGACGAAGGTGTGGTCGTGGGTGATCTGGCTCAGCTCGTCATCCCGCAGCAGGTAGCAGCGGGAGTCGCCGACATGCACGACGCCGATCCGGGAGCCGGCGAACAGCAGCGCGGTCAGCGTGGTGCCCATCCCGTCCAGCGCCGGGTCCTCCCGGACCAGCTCGCGCAGGTGCTGGTTGCCCGCCTCGGTGGCCAGCCGCAGCGCGCTCAGCAGGTCGGCGCCGGGGGTGTCCTCGTCCACCCGGGCCAGCGCCGAGATCACCACCTTGCTGGCCACCTCGCCGCCGGCGTACCCGCCCATGCCGTCGGCGATGGCGAGCAGGTGCGGGCCGGCGTAGACCGAGTCCTGGTTGTTGCCGCGGATCAGGCCACGGTCGGAACGGACGGCGTAGCGGAGGGCGAAGCTCATCGCTCGCCTCGCTTCCCGGTACGGGGGGGTCGTGCCACCTGGCGCCTTTCGTTGCGCATGACCGGCGGGGTGCCGGCGGCTCATGAACGGAGCTCGAGGACGGTCTTGCCGATCCGGATGGGGACGCCCGGAGGGACGTGGATCGGACCGGTCACCTTGGTTCGGTCGAGGTACGTGCCGTTCGTGGAGCCGAGGTCTTCGAGGTACCAGTCTCCCTCCCGGGGGGTCAACCGGGCATGTCGGGAGCTGGCGTAGTCATCGTCGAGTACCAGCGTGGAGTCATTGGCCCGGCCGATCATGATAGGGCTGTCGGACAGCGTGATCCTGGTGCCGGTGAGGGCGCCGTCCACCACATGCAGCTGCCGGGGGGACCTGCCGCGGCGCTTGGCCTTCGCGGGTCTCGGCGCCGGCCGGGCCGCCACCGCCGCCACCCGGGGCTGGGCGCCGAACAGGTCGGCGCGGATCACCCGGAGTGCGGCGAACACGAAGATCCAGAGCAGGATGAGGAACCCGATCCGGGTGGCCTGCACCACGACAAGGGGGGTGTTCATGCGGCGCTCCCGTATGGCTCGCCGGGTGCAACCGTCATGCGGGTGCCTGCCGGTAGACCAGGACGCTGTGCCCGATCCGGATCACGTCGCCGTCGGCGAGCTGCCAGCTCTGCACCTGGTGTCCGTTGACGATAGTGCCATTCGTCGAGTCCAGGTCGTAGAGCGTCGCGGTCTGCCCGTCGAAGCGGATCTCGACGTGGCGGCGGGACACGCCGGTGTCGGCCAGCCGCAGGTCCGCGTCCTGACCGCGGCCGATGATGTTGCTGCCCGCACGCAGGGCGACCCGCCGGTCGCTGCCGTCCACGAGCAGCCAGTGCCGGCCCTGCCCGGGGGGCAGCGGGCCGGGTGGCGAACCGTAGGCCGGCTGCGGGGGGTACTGCGGTCCGCCGGTCGGCGGGTACGGCTCGCCGTAGCCGTTGTCGGAGTAACCCGGGTCACCGTGCCGCTGGTGGGCGGGGCCGGACTCGCCGAATCCCGGTGTCGGCGCCGGCGGCGCCATCCCGGGCCCGGGATGGCCGACGCCGGGGGTGCCGCCGGGCTGGTCCCCGTGGTAAACCGGGCGGCGCCGCGGACCGGCATCAGGGTCGACCCGGCTGTTGATCCGGAACACGCCGGTCGGCAGCTCGTCCGCCCGGCTCAGCGACACCTCGATGTCACCGAAGGTCGACCAGCCTTCGTCGTCGACGTGCTCCTGCACCATCTCGGCGAGGGTCTGGGTGAGCTGGGCCTCCCAGGGCGCCAGCCGGGCATGGTCGCTGCCGCCCAGCTCGACGTCGTACCGGTTCGGGACCAGCACCCGGCCGTTGCCGACGATCGCCCGCTTCTCCTCGGCCTCCCGCTGCAGCGCCTTCGCGACCTCGACCGGCTCCACCTGACCCTTGAACAGGCGCGCGAAGGCGTTGCCGACCAGCCCTTCGAGCCGGCGCTCGAAGCGTTGCAGCACACCCACGACGGACCCTCCTCGGACAACCGGCACCGATGGTATCTGTGCGGCCGACTGAGTGGGTGACCAGCCGCCTGGACGTGCTACCCTGCCACCGCTACTGGGCGAGTGGCGGAATGGCAGACGCGCACGGTTCAGGTCCGTGTGTCCGTAAGGACGTGGGGGTTCAACTCCCCCCTCGCCCACGGGCTGGCCTTGCCTGCTCGGTGTCCTTTGGCCACCTTCGCCGTGCGCCGCGATGCCAGTCGCGGGGGACGACCCCCGCGGACCCCCGTGTCGGGCTTCGCCCGACGAAACCTCCGCAGTACCGCCACAGGAGTCGGAACCACAGTCACGGCTGACGGCGGGGCGATCACAGGTGCGTCGGCAACGGCGTGAGGAGTTTCAGGTCGGCTGCGCTCCGCGGCTCAGGTTCGCCGGCTGCGAGATCCTCGAGGTGGATGCTGAGCTGAGTCGGATCGGCCCACGACGACAGCGGCGAGGGCGGTGAGGCCGAGGCCGAAGAGGCCGACGCCGTCGCCAAGGCGGTCGGCGGCACGGGCGCGCTTCATGCTGTTCCTGGGAGAGGTCCGGGGGGGTGCGCCGAGGAGACGTTGGGTGGTGGCCAGAGCCTCGCGGGCGGCGTGCGCGCCGAGGCCGGTCAGCCGGTACATCCGGCGCCGCGGCCGCTCAGTGGCTGGCCTGCAGTACCTCGGTGACCTCGGCCACGCTGATCCGCACTCGATACCAGGCGTTGAGCCGGTACGCGACGGCTTCGGGTCGGCGCGGCACCAGCGCACCCGTCGCGTCCCTCGCCCACCGCTCCCGCTCGACCAGCGCCAGCACCTGGGCGTCGAGAGGGGAGCCGGCCGATGGTGGGACGCCGTACGCAGCAGGCCGCTGGGCGGCTCTGTCGTCCCCGCCTGGCGGTGCGGTGTGCCGGGGCAGTCCGGTGCGTGAGGTGGCGGAGTAGGTGGAGCTGCTGGCGGCGCCTGTGGGACCGGTGTCGGGCAGCGCAAGGTCCAGCGTTTGTCTCCCGGTCGGCGGCAGCTCCATGCGAATGGAACGTAGGGAAGGTGGCCGGGCCGGAGTGACACGTCGTGGTGTCACCCGACCGGGGGGCTACCGTGGGTTGGGTGCGGAGGGACGAGCACATCGGCGCGCGGGTTGCCGTGGAGCGCAGGCTGCGTGGTTTGACGCAGCGCCAGTTGGCCGACCGGGCGCACGTGTCGCTGTCGCTGCTGCGGAAGGTCGAGCAGGGCGGTAAGCCGGCGTCGAGCCCGTTCGTGTCCGCGGTCGGCGCGGCGCTGCAGGTGGAGCGCACCGAGCTGACCGGGCAGCCGTACCGCACCGGCGACCGCCGGCTTGATGCCGTGCATGATCTCGTGCCGGACCTGCGCCGCGAGGTCGTGGGGTACCGGCTGCCGCCCGAGGAGGACCGCCCGGCGGCGACGCTGGCCGAGCTGCGGGCGGCCGTCGGCACCGTGTCGCAGTCCCGGCACCAGGCGGACCTGCAGCACCTCGGCCGTCGGCTGCCCGAGGTGCTCGCGGACCTGCGGGTCGCCGCGCACGCCTACGCCGGCGCGGACCGGGAGCAGGCGATGGCGCTGCTGGCCGAGACGTACTACGCGGCGCGGCAGTTCGCCGGCAAGCTGGGCTACGGCGACCTGGCGTCGCAGCTCGCGGACCGGTACGAGTGGGCGGCCGAGCAGTCCGGCGACCCGCTCGCGGTGGCTCTGGCCGCGGTGTTCCGGGCCGGCGACCTGGACGGCACCGGGGACTGGCGCAACGCCCGCGTGGTCATGGCCGACGCGCTCGCCGGGCTCGCGCCGCCGGACAGCCCGGCCGCGGTGAGTGTGCACGGCTTCCTGCACCTGATGAGCGCCTACATGGCCGCGCACGCCGGGGACGAGGCGGACACCTGGGCACACCACGCCGAGGCGGACAGCCTCGCCCAGCGGCTCGGCGAGGACCGGGACGACTACCGGCTCTGGTTCGGTCCGACCAACACCGCGGTGTGGGGGACGGCGCTCGGGGTGGAGCTGATGGACGGTGCCGCGGCGGTCAAGCGGGCCCGGCTTGTCCGGCTGCCGGCCGACGCACCGCCGGAGCGTGCCGGCCACCACTACCTCGACCTCGCCCGCGGACAGCTGCTGTACGGCGACCGACCGGCCGCGCTGGACGCGCTGCTGGCCGCCCGACGGATCGCGCCGCAGCAGACCCGGCACCACCCGATGGCCCGCGAGACCGTCTACGCCCTCGCCCGGGCCGAGCGGCGCTCCTCCAGCACGCTCCGTGGCCTGGCCGCCTGGATGGGCATCCAGGACTAGCCCTCCCGGCCCGGCCCCCCGCGGACGGACCGTCGCCTGAACGGCCAGCAGCAGCACCCCGGCCAGCGCGGTGGCGGCGCCGGCCTGCTACACCGGGATCCGCCTGCGCCGGAGCCGAGCTATAGCAGCATCAGGTCTGTAGCGGCGGGCCTCGCGAGATCGCGGAGGTTGCGCACCAAATCGTCCCGGCTCGCTACCGGCGTTGCCCCCCTCTGAAGCAGCAACGAGTTTCCGGCCGGCGTGGCGTCGCCGAATTCGAGGGTTAGGACAGGCCGGCGAGCGGCGAGCGCGCGCAGGCCAGCGTCGAGGGTGCCGCCGGTGGTGCCGGCTTCCACGACGACCAGGCCCAACGCCGAGCCGTAGATCACAACATTGCGCGCCATCGCGTTGCCGGCGTGCCAGGGTGCGTCTGGCGCGAACTGCGACACGACGGTCGCCCGGCTGGTGTCCCACACCTCAGTGAACGTTCCCTGCTTCACGGCGAACCTGTTGATCCCCTCGGCGAGTACGACGATCGTGCGGCCGCCTCGGCTCAGTACGGCCGTATGGCTCTCCATGTCTACGCCCCGGGCGTAGCCAGAGGTCACCACGTAGTCCAGGTCGGCCGCCGCCTCGCCGCACGCCCGAGCTGCACGCAGCCCGTCCGGACCTGCCTGCCGGGAACCACAGACACCGATGCTGGGCGCGGCCAAGAGCTCAGCATGACCCTGTACGAACAGTGCCGGTGGTGCTGCGCGCACCGAAGCCAGCGTCACCGGATAGTCGCCGGCACCGAGTAGAACGGCGGTGATACCCGCATCCAGCATCTCGTTCGCAAGGCCCTCGACGTAGGTCCGGTCCGCTGATCCCAGCGACTCCAACAGTGCCCCCAGCACGCCGAGGCCGTGTCGCCGCAGCTCGGCGGTGACGACCCCGCGCCGGGCGAACCGGGTGGCGACGATAGCCAGGCGCAGAGCCTGCAGTCGATCGACGTTCATCGACGTCCCGGGAGTTGTCTGCACCGGCAGAGCATGCCGCACGCCGCCACCTCCCCTGGATCCGGTGTAACTATCCAAACATACGTTCGACTGTCTGCCAAGGACGTCTGCGGCGTGCCGCGGTCGGATGGTGGCAGCTAGCAGCAAGAATGGAGACGTTCCCGGAGGCGATGTCGCGGAGTGTGAGGGCGATTGATTGGGGTGACGCCGTTTGTGCCGAACCGGCGCGGCGACACCCTGGCCGCATACCGGATCGACTTGACCCGAAGCGGCCATGAGGTAAGACTGCGCGGCCCGGCCGAGGTGGTCCGCCACCTGCTCGCCCTGCCGACCGACGTTGCCCGGTACCAGGCAAGGTGGCCGGGGCGTCTGGAGCGGGTGGAGTGGACCCATCTCCTCGTCGCCGACACCCCGCCCGATCCGCGGGTCAAGGACTGCCTCGACATCCTCTGTCACGTGGTGTCGGTACCGTGTCCCGAGATCACTGCGACGGTAGTACTGGCCTGGTACAAGGACCCGGCGGACGGGGTCGACCCGCAACTGTGGAGGAACACGACGGCAGGTGAGTTGACCAGCCGGGCTAAATACCTGTACAGCCACAACACATATCGGCAGGCCGAGGTCGGCCGAGTACTCGTTGGAGCCATGGTCACGGTCATCGAGGCTCTGCCGCATTACGCCGCCGCCGATGCGGTTCTCGGGGTGCCCGGGCACGACGGGTCGCAGGTCAGCTTCGGGGCGCGCATCGCGCCGACCCTGCAGGAGGCGCTCAACCTGCGGCATGTGCGGGTCCAGTCGCGCGACAGCTACCGACCGCAGATGAAGAGCCTGGCGCCGGACGAGCGTGCCGCTGCCTTGAAAGATCAGTTCACCATCGCCGCAGATCTGACCGGGAAGGTCGTCATCATCGCTGATGACGTGCTGAGATCCGGTTCCTCGCTGCGGGCGGTCGCGCTGGCTGCGCGGGCGGCCGGCGCGGCGCGGACGCTCGGCATTGCGATCGTCCGCACGATGCGGAGCTGATCAGAAGCTGATCTCATGCTGGCCGGGCCGGGGAAAGCCAACCGGCCGGGTCTGCAGGACCAGGGCCTCCAGATGCCCGCTCAACCTGGTGAGTGTCGTTGACCGGCCGGCGAGTCCACTCGTTGCGAGTGCAAGCAGCTCGTCCGCAAGGACGTCGAGCGGCATACCCACCGCGGCGTCCAGGTCACCTTGTTGCGCGGCATGCAGAGCCGCGGCGGCATCCCGCAGCCGTTGCGGCCATCGCGGGAGCTCGATCCCGCCCCAGCGGTAGGACTCCACGATCTCCCGCGCTTCCACAGCCGGGCCAGCCAGCGCCGCAAGGGGTGTCACCGGTACCACCTGCTTCAGGTCACCACCGTAGCGTTATGCAAGGAGGCATTGTATAACTAGTATAC
>JBKOWA010000160.1:0-12958 GCA_046724155.1 Actinomycetota bacterium | reverse complement strand
TCTTCGGCATTTTTGCTCGCTCGTTCTCTGCGGCCGGCGAAGGTCGTTGAGGTTACTTGACGATCTTGACGACGCGGCCGGAGCCGACGGTGCGGCCACCCTCGCGGATGGCGAAGAGCAGGCCCTCCTCCATCGCGATGGGCTGGATGAGCTCCACCGACATCTCGGTGTTGTCGCCCGGCATGACCATCTCGGTGCCCTCGGGGAGGGTCACCACGCCGGTCACGTCCGTGGTGCGGAAGTAGAACTGGGGCCGGTAGTTGTTGAAGAACGGGGTGTGCCGGCCGCCCTCGTCCTTGGACAGGATGTAGACCTGGCCCTCGAACTGCGTGTGCGGGGTGGTGCTGCCGGGCTTGACGACCACCTGGCCGCGCTCCACCTCCTCGCGCTTGATGCCACGCAGCAGCAGCCCGACGTTGTCGCCGGCCTGGCCCTGGTCGAGCAGCTTGCGGAACATCTCGACGCCGGTGACCGTGGTGGTCATCTTCTGCTCCTTGATGCCCACGATGTCGACGGTCTCGCCCACCTTGACCACACCGCGCTCGACCCGGCCGGTGACCACGGTGCCGCGGCCGGTGATCGTGAAGACGTCCTCGACGGGCATCAGGAACGGCTTGTCGGTCTCGCGGACCGGGTCAGGGATCGACTCGTCAACAGCCGACATCAGCTCTTCGATGCTCTCGACCCACTTGGCATCGCCCTCGAGCGCCTTCAGCGCGGAGACCCGCACCACCGGAGCGTCGTCGCCGGGGTACTCCTGCGAGGACAGCAGCTCCCGCACCTCGAGCTCGACCAGCTCGAGGATCTCCTCGTCATCGACCATGTCGGCCTTGTTCAGGGCGACCACGATGTACGGCACGCCGACCTGGCGGGCCAGCAGCACGTGCTCGCGGGTCTGCGGCATCGGGCCGTCGGTGGCGGCCACCACCAGGATGGCGCCATCCATCTGGGCCGCGCCGGTGATCATGTTCTTGATGTAGTCCGCGTGCCCCGGGCAGTCGACGTGCGCGTAGTGCCGCTTCTCCGTCTGGTACTCGACGTGCGCGATGGAGATGGTGATGCCGCGCTGCTTCTCCTCCGGCGCCTTGTCGATCTGGTCGAACGGCGTGAAGGGGTTCACGTCCGGGTACTTGTCGTGCAGGACCTTGGTGATGGCCGCAGTCAGCGTCGTCTTGCCGTGGTCGATGTGACCGATGGTGCCGATGTTGACGTGCGGCTTGGTCCGCTCGAACTTCGCCTTCGCCACTTGAGGTCCTCCTGTGGACTACCTGACTGGTATGTCGGGTTTTGGTTCTCAGCCGGGCTACTCGCCCGTCGCCTTCGCGATGATCTCCTTCGCCACGTTCTGCGGAACCTCGGCGTAGGACTCGAACTGCATGGTGTAGCTCGCCCGGCCCTGGGTCTTCGACCGCAGGTCGCCGACGTAGCCGAACATCTCCGACAGCGGCACCGCGGCTCGGACCACCCGGGCGCCGCCGCGCTCCTCCATCGCCTGGATGTGGCCGCGCCGGGAGTTGAGGTCGCCGATGACGTCGCCCATGTTCTCCTCGGGTGTGACGACCTCGACGGCCATCATCGGCTCGAGGATGACCGGGGTGGCCCGCCGGGCCGCCTCCTTCAGCGCCATCGAGCCGGCGATCTTGAAGGCCATCTCGGAGGAGTCCACCTCGTGGTAGGCGCCGTCGAGCAGCGTGACCTTGAGGCCGACCAGCGGGTAGCCGGCGAGCACGCCGTACTGCATCGCCTCCTGGGCGCCCTGGTCGACCGAGGGGATGTACTCCTTGGGGATCCGGCCGCCGGTGACCTTGTTCTCGAACTCGTACAGCGCGCCGTCGCTGCTCAGCGCCAGCGGCTCGACGCCGATGATCACCCGGGCGAACTGCCCCGACCCGCCGGTCTGCTTCTTGTGCAGGTACTCCACCCGGTCGACGCGCTTCTTGATCGTCTCCCGGTACGCCACCTGCGGCTTGCCGACGTTCGCCTCGACCTTGAACTCACGCTTCATCCGGTCGACCAGCACCTCGAGGTGCAGCTCGCCCATCCCCTCGATGATGGTCTGGCCGGTCTCCTCGTCGTTGTGCACCCGGAAGGTCGGGTCCTCCTCGGCGAGCTTCTGGATCGCGGTCGCCAGCTTGTCCTGGTCGGCCTTGGTCTTCGGCTCGATGGCCACCGAGATGACCGGCTCCGGAAAGGTCATCGACTCCAGGATCACCGGGTGCGAGGCGTCGCACAGGGTGTCGCCGGTGGTGGTCTGCTTGAGCCCGACCACGGCCACGATGTCGCCGGCGGTGGCCTGCGGGCGCTCCTCGCGCTTGTTGGCGTGCATCTGGAAGATCTTGCCGATGCGCTCCTTGCGGTCCTTGGTGGAGTTGATCACCTGGGCGCCGCTGTCGAGCTTGCCGGAGTAGATCCGGATGTAGGTCAGCCGGCCGAGATGCTGGTCGGTCTGGATCTTGAAGGCCAGCGCGGCGAACGGCTCGGTCGGGCTCGCCTTGCGCAGCACCTCGGTCTCGCCGTCCAGCGCGGTGCCGGCGATGGCCGGCACGTCGAGCGGGCTGGGCAGGTAGTCGACCACGGCGTCGAGCATCGGCTGGACGCCCTTGTTCTTGAACGCCGTGCCGCACAGCACCGGGGTCAGGTGGTTGGCGATGGTGGCCCGCCGGATCGCCGCCGTCAGCCGCTCGGGGGTGACCTCCTCGTCCTCGAGGTAGACCTCCATGAAGTCCTCGTCGTTCTCGGCCAGGGTCTCCAGCAGGAGGTGCCGCCAGTGCTCGGCCTCCTCCGCCAGCTCGGCCGGGATGTCGGAGGTCTGGTACGAGGCGCCCTTGTCCTCGCTGTGCCAGCGCAGCCCCTGCATCCGGACCAGGTCGATGACGCCGACGAAGTCCGCCTCGGCACCCCACGGGATCTGGACCACCAGCGGGAGGGCGTTCAGCCGCTCCCGGATCATCGTCACGGTACGGAAGAAGTCGGCACCGACCCGGTCCATCTTGTTGACGAAGCAGATCCGCGGCACGCCGTACTTGTCGGCCTGCCGCCACACCTGCTCGGTCTGCGGCTCGACCCCGGCCACCGCGTCGTACACCGCGACGGCGCCGTCGAGCACCCGCAGCGACCGCTCCACCTCGACGGTGAAGTCCACGTGGCCCGGGGTGTCGATGATGTTGATCGGGTGGCCGTCCCACTCGGTCTTGGTGGCCGCGGAGGTGATGGTGATGCCACGCTCCTGCTCCTGCGGCATCCAGTCCATCGTCGCCGAGCCCTCGTGCACCTCGCCGATCTTGTAGTTGATGCCGGTGTAGTACAGGATCCGTTCCGTGGTCGTGGTCTTGCCCGCGTCGATATGGGCCATGATCCCGATGTTGCGGACCCCGGCCAGGGCGGCGTCGGCGTTAGCCACTGTTACGTTCTCTCTACTCGTCCGTGGTGCGCGCGCCTACCAGCGGTAGTGCGCGAAGGCCTTGTTGGACTCGGCCATCTTGTGGGTGTCCTCGCGGCGCTTGACGCTGGCGCCCAGCCCGTTGCTGGCGTCCAGCAGCTCGTTCATCAGCCGCTCGGTCATGGTCTTCTCCCGGCGGGCGCGGCTGTACTGCACCAGCCAGCGCAGGGCGAGCGTGGTGCTGCGGGACGCGCGCACCTCCACCGGAACCTGGTAGGTGGCGCCACCGACCCGGCGACTCTTCACCTCGATGGCGGGCTTGACGTTGTCCAGCGCGCGCTTGAGGGTGATCACGGGGTCGTTGCCGCTCTTCTCCCGGCAGCCCTCCAGCGCGCCGTACACGATCCGCTCGGCCAGCGAGCGCTTGCCGTGCAGCAGCACCTTGTTCACCAGCTGGGTGACCAGCGGGGAGGCGTAGACCGGGTCGGTGATCGGCGGGCGCTTCGGCGCCGGGCCCTTGCGGGGCATCAGCTCTTCTCCTTCTTCGCGCCGTAGCGGCTGCGGGCCTGCTTGCGGTTGCGCACGCCCTGGGTGTCCAGGGTGCCCCGGACGATCTTGTACCGCACGCCGGGCAGGTCCTTCACCCGGCCGCCGCGGACCAGCACGATCGAGTGCTCCTGCAGGTTGTGGCCCACGCCGGGGATGTACGCGGTGACCTCGATGCCGGACGACAGCCGGACGCGGGCCACCTTCCGAAGCGCCGAGTTCGGCTTCTTCGGGGTGGTGGTGTACACGCGCACGCAGACGCCCCGGCGCTGCGGGCTGCCCTTCAGCGCTGGGGTCTTGGTCTTCTCGACCTTGTCCTGGCGGCCCTTGCGGACCAGCTGCTGGATCGTGGGCATGCGGGCCTTCGGTCTCCTCCGGTCGAACCCCAGCGGGGTCTTCCTCTGTGCACTTCGGCGGTACTTCGGGTCTGCGTAGTCGGGTCTCCCCGACCCCCGCGGTCGGGCGTGTCGCGGGACCGTGGGGCACCCGCTCCGAAACAGCGAGAGATGTCCTGCGGCTGCCCACACGCACCGGGCGTAACCGCCGCCCGGGCACACGGCAGGGCTCGGGTTACACCCCGAGCACGCTGGCCAAGGCTACCCTCCGGCACGCCGGATTCCAAAATGACCCGGTTTCGCCCCGGGCGGGCGCTGCCGGTCACGGGTAGGACAGGTCACTGCCGTAGAGGTACAGCGGTGTCTCCGGCTGGCCGGCGACCGGGATGGTCACGGGCAGCCTGCCGTGCGGGTTGAGGTCGCCGAACAGGGCCCGCACCAGCGAGTCGAGCGTCGGCGCCGAGTACCCGTAGGTGGCCAGGTAGGCCGGGACGTCCGGGAAGTAGGCGATGTCATACGGGACGTTGGCCGCGACCACGATGACCGGCCGGCCGGTGGCCAGCAGCGACCTGACCAGCGTCTGCTGGCTGGTGTAGTTCGAGCTGGCGTCGGTGTACCAGACCCGGTTGGTGACCACGACGGTGTAGTCGTGCTGCGCAGCGGCGGCGGTGGCCTGGGCGATCTGCGTTGCGGACGGCGCCAGACCGGTCTGCAGCACGTCCGCGGTCACCCCGTTCTGCGCGACCTTGCTGCGGATGGTGGCCGTGGTGGTCACCCCCCAGCCGGTCACCAGCACCGACCGGCCGCTGTTCCTGGCCAGCGGCAGCAGCCCGCCGTCGTTCTTCAGCAGGGTGATGCCGTCGTCGGCGACCTGGCGGGCCGCGGCGAGGTGGTCCGGGGTGCCCACCTGGGAGGCGACCCGGGACTCATCGACGTACGGGGCGAGCAGCACGCCCCTGGCCAGCTTCAGCCGCAGGACCCGGTACACCGACCGGTCGATCCGGTCCCGGGACAGCTCGCCGCCGCGCACCGCGGAAAGGACGGCGTTGTACTGCAGGTCCAGCGCGCCGTCCGGCGGCTTCAGCAGCTGGTCCACCCCGGCCCGCAGGGCGAGCACCGGCACCCGGTCGTCACCGTACTTGTCCCGCACGCCCTGCATGTCGAGCGCGTCGGTGGTCACCACGCCGTCGAAGTGCAGCCGGTCGCGCAGCATGCCGGTGATGATCGGCTGCGACAGGGTGGCCGGGTCGCCGGACGGGTCCAGCGCGGGCACCACGATGTGCGCGGTCATGATCGAGTCGATGCCGGCCTGGATGGCGGCGGCGAACGGCGGCTCGTCGATCTGCTGCCACTGCTCGCGGGTGTGCGTGATCAGCGGGATGCCGGTGTGGCTGTCGGTGCCGGTGTCGCCGTGCCCGGGGAAGTGCTTGGCGGTCGCCGCGACCCCGTCCGGTTGCTGGAAACAGCCGACCTGGGTGGCCACCATCAAGGCCACCAGCTGCGGGTCGGCGCCGAAGGAGCGGACGCCGATCACCGGGTTGAGCGGGTTGAGGTTCACGTCGGAGACCGGCGCGTAGTTCTGGTTGATGCCGACCGCGTGCAGCTCCTGGCCGGTGACCCGGGCCGAGGTGCAGGCGTCGTCGGTGGACCGCGAGGCACCCAGCGGCATGTTGCCCGGGAACTGGGTGGCCGGCGCGGTCATCCGGACCACGGTGCCCATCTCCTGGTCGGTGCTGACCAGCAGCGGGACGCCCGCGCCGGTGCCGGTCGCGGCGTGCTGCAGTCCGTTCGACAGGTGCGCGATCTGCGGCGGGTTGTTGACGTTGTTGGACCAGGCGAAGTAGATCACCCCGCCCAGGTGGTACTTGGCGACCAGCTGCGCCGGGGTGTCCACGCCGTACAGCGTGCGGTTGTGGGCGTTGTCCGCCGGGTTGGCGGTGTCCGCGGAGTCGCCGTAGGCGTAGGTCACAAAGAGCTGGCCGACCCGCTCCTCCAGACTCATCCGGCGGACCAGCGCGGTCAGCGCGACGCGCATCGGCCAGGGGTCGGTGGCCGGGCCCAGCAGCCCGGGGGCGGCCGGCCCGGGTGCCGGCGTGGCCTGCGCGGTGAGCGCGACGGTCAGCGAGCCAGCGCCGACGAGCAGCAGGGCGGCGGCCGGGGCGAGGATGCGGCGCGTCATGCCGGTTGGCCGGAACACGGTGTCTCCCCTCGGGCAGGACAACGCTGGACCGGGCACCGCACGGGGACCCCGATCCGCCGAGCGCCACGAACCATAGTCCCGGCCGGAGTACCGGGCCAGCCCGGGCTCGGCCCCGGAGCGGACATGTCAGGTGGCCCATGCTCGCGCTGTCGGCGAGCATGGGCCACCCGGGCAACCTGGCTTAGCGGTAGTCGCCGCCGCCGTAGTCGAAGTCGTCCAGCGGGACGGCCTGGCCGGTGCCGGGGCCGAACACGTCGCCGCCGTAGTACTGCGTGTCGTCGTAGGTCGTCATCGAGTAGACCTGGGCGCGGGCCTCCTCGGTGGGCTCCACCCGGACGTTGCGGTACCGCGAGATGCCGGTGCCGGCCGGGATCAGCTTGCCGATGATGACGTTCTCCTTCAGCCCGAGCAGCTTGTCGCTCTTGGCCTGGATCGCCGCGTCGGTGAGCACCTTGGTGGTCTCCTGGAAGGACGCCGCGGACAGCCACGACTCGGTCGCCAGCGACGCCTTGGTGATGCCCATCAGCTGCGGCCGGCCGGACGCCGGCTCGCCGCCCTCGGCCACCACCCGGCGGTTCTCCGCCTCGAACTCGGTGCGCTCGACCAGCGCGCCCGGCAGGAACTCGGTCGAGCCCGAGTCGATCACCGTGACCCGCTTCAGCATCTGCCGGATGATGATCTCGATGTGCTTGTCGTGGATCGACACGCCCTGCGACCGGTACACCTCCTGGACCTCACGCACCAGGTGCAGCTGCACCTCGCGCGGGCCCATGATGCGCAGCACCTCGTGCGGGTCGGCCACGCCCTCGGTGAGCTGCTCGCCCACCTCGACGTGGTCGCCGTCGGCCACGGTCAGCCGGACCCGGCGGCTGATCTTGTCCAGCACGACCTCGTCACCGCCGTCGTCCGGGGTAAGGATGATCTTGCGGAACTTGTCCGCGTCGTCGATCCGGACCCGGCCGGAGACCTCGGCGATCGGCGCCCGGCCCTTGGGCACCCGGGCCTCGAAGATCTCCTGCACCCGGGGCAGACCGTGCGTGATGTCCTGCCCGGCGACGCCGCCGGTGTGGAACGTCCGCATGGTCAGCTGGGTGCCAGGCTCACCGATCGACTGGGCCGCGATGATGCCGACCGCCTCACCGACGTCCACCAGCTTCCCGGTGGCCAGCGACCGGCCGTAGCACATCGCGCAGGTGCCCATCGAGGAGTCGCAGGTGAGCACGCTGCGCAGCCGCACCGACTCGACGCCGACCGCGATCAGCCGGTCGATGAGCACGTCACCCAGGTCGGTGTGCGCCGGGACCAGCACCTTGCCGTCGGCGTCGGCGATGTCGTCCGCGGTCATCCGGGCGAAGATGGTGGTCTCCACGTGCGGGTGCCGGGTCAGCGTGCCGTCCGCGCCGCGGGTGGCGATCGGGATCGGGATCGCGCGCTCGGTGCCGCAGTCCTGCTCGCGGATGATCACGTCCTGCGAGACGTCCACCAGCCGGCGGGTCAGGTAGCCGGAGTCGGCGGTGCGCAGCGCGGTGTCGGCCAGGCCCTTGCGGGCACCGTGGGTGGCGATGAAGTACTCGACCACCGACAGGCCCTCGCGGAAGTTCGCCTTGATCGGCCGCGGGATGATCTCGCCCTTCGGGTTGGCCACCAGCCCGCGCATCCCGGCCAGCTGCCGGATCTGCATCATGTTGCCGGCCGCGCCGGAGTTGACCAGCGTGTAGATCGGGTTGGTGGTCGGGAAGTTCTGCTCCATCTCCTTGGCGATCTCGTTCGTCGCCTTGTTCCAGATCTCGACGAGCTCCTGGCGGCGCTCCTCATCGGTGATCACACCGCGGTTGTACTGCTTCTGGATCTTGTCGGCCTGGCTCTCGTACCGCTCCAGGATCGCCGGCTTGCTCGGCGGGGTGATGATGTCGTCGATCGCGACGGTCACCCCGGACCGGGTGGCCCAGTAGAAGCCGGCCTCCTTGAGGTTGTCCAGCGTCGCCGCCACCGCCACCTTCGGGTACCGCTCGGCCAGGTCGTTCACGATCGCGGCCTGAGCCTTCTTCGGCAGGCCGATGTTGACGAACGGGTAGTCCTCGGGCAGCAGGTCGTTGAACAGGCAACGCCCGAGGGTGGTCTCCAGCACGAACGGGTCGCCCGGCTGCCAGCCGTCCGCTGAGACCCAGCCGCGCGGCGGGACCACGTCCTTCAGCCGCACCTTGATCGCCGCGTGCAGGTCCAGCTCGCCGGCGTCCCGGGCCATGATCGCCTCGGCCGGCGAGCCGTAGACCTGGCCCTCGCCGGTGACGCCCTCGTCCCGCCGGCACAGGTAGAACAGGCCGGTCACCATGTCCAGGCTCGGCATGGCCAGCGGCCGGCCGGACGCCGGGGACAGGATGTTGTTGGACGACAGCATCAGGATGCGCGCCTCGGCCTGCGCCTCCGCGGACAGCGGCAGGTGCACGGCCATCTGGTCGCCGTCGAAGTCGGCGTTGAACGCGGTGCACACCAGCGGGTGGATCTGGATCGCCTTGCCCTCGATGAGCTGCGGCTCGAACGCCTGGATGCCCAGCCGGTGCAGGGTGGGCGCCCGGTTCAGCAGCACCGGGTGCTCGGCGATGACCTCCTCCAGCACGTCCCACACCACCGGGCGGGCGCGCTCCACCATCCGCTTGGCGGACTTGATGTTCTGCGCGTGGTTGAGATCGACCAGGCGCTTCATCACGAACGGCTTGAACAGCTCCAGCGCCATGCCCTTGGGCAGCCCGCACTGGTGCAGCTTCAGCCGCGGACCGACCACGATGACCGAGCGGCCGGAGTAGTCGACCCGCTTGCCGAGCAGGTTCTGCCGGAACCGGCCCTGCTTGCCCTTGAGCATGTCCGACAGCGACTTCAGCGGTCGGTTGCCCGGGCCGGTGACCGGCCGGCCGCGGCGGCCATTGTCGAACAGCGCGTCGACGGCCTCCTGCAGCATCCGCTTCTCGTTGTTGACGATGATCTCCGGAGCGCCCAGGTCGAGCAGCCGCTTCAACCGGTTGTTCCGGTTGATCACCCGGCGGTACAGGTCGTTCAGGTCGCTGGTGGCGAACCGGCCGCCGTCCAGCTGGACCATCGGCCGCAGGTCCGGCGGGATCACCGGGATGCAGTCCAGCACCATGCCCATCGGGGAGTTGCGGGTGTTCAGGAACGCCGCGACCACCTTGAGCCGCTTCAGCGCGCGCAGCTTCTTCTGGCCCTTGCCGGACCGGATGGTCTCCCGCAGCCGGTCGGCCTCGGCCTCCAGGTCGAAGCCCTCCAGCAGCCGCTGCAGCGCCTCGGCACCCATGCCGCCCTGGAAGTACTCGCCGAACCGGTCGCGCAGCTCCCGGTACAGCATCTCGTCGGCCACCAGCTGCTTGGGCTCCAGCTTGCGGAAGGTGTCCAGCACCTCCTCCAGCCGGTCGATCTCGCGCTGGGCCCGCTCGCGCAGCTGCCGCATCTCGCGCTCGGCGCCCTCACGGACCTTGCGCCGCACGTCCGCCTTGGCGCCCTCGGCCTCCAGCTCGGCCAGGTCGGTCTCCAGCTTCTTGGCCCGGCCCTCGACGTCGGCGTCGCGCTTCTGCTCCAGGTGCGCCTTCTCGGCCGAGACCTCGGCCTCGACCGTGGACATGTCGCGGTGCCGCGCATCGGTGTCCACCGCGGTGATCACGTACGCGGCGAAGTAGATGATCTTCTCGAGGTCCTTGGGTGCCAGGTCGAGCAGGTAGCCCAGCCGGCTGGGGACGCCCTTGAAGTACCAGATGTGGGTCACCGACGCGGCCAGCTCGATGTGCCCCATCCGCTCGCGGCGCACCTTCGCGCGGGTCACCTCGACCCCGCACCGCTCACAGATGATGCCCTTGAACCGGACCCGCTTGTACTTGCCGCAGTAACACTCCCAGTCCCGGGTGGGGCCGAAGATCTTCTCGCAGAAGAGCCCGTCCTTTTCCGGCTTGAGCGTGCGGTAGTTGATGGTCTCCGGCTTCTTGACCTCACCGTGCGACCACTGCCGGATGTCCTCCGCGGTGGCCAGGCCGATACGCAGCTCGTCGAAGAAGTTGACGTCGAGCACTGTGCTATTCGTTCCCTTCCGGCGGGGGCTCGCCCCCGCCCTCCCCCTCCGGTGAGCCCCATCGGGGTGACGCAGGCCTGAATCATGTCCCGATGAGGGGCGCAACCTGGTGGGGTTCCGCCCCGGTCGGGGGGTCGGGGGGCGCGGCCCCCGACCGTCACACCTCCTCGACGCTGCTCGGCTCGCGCCGCGACAGGTCAATGCCCAGCTCTTCGGCGGCCCGGAAGACGTCCTCGTCAGAGTCCTTCATCTCCAGGGCAACGCCGTCCCGCGAAAGCACCTCCACGTTCAGGCACAGCGACTGCAGCTCCTTGAGCAGCACCTTGAACGACTCCGGGATACCCGGCTCCGGGATGTTCTCCCCCTTGACGATCGCCTCGTACACCTTGACCCGGCCGAGCACGTCGTCGGACTTGATGGTCAGCAGCTCCTGCAGGGTGTAGGCCGCCCCGTAGGCCTGCATGGCCCAGCACTCCATCTCGCCGAAGCGCTGGCCGCCGAACTGCGCCTTGCCGCCCAGCGGCTGCTGCGTGATCATCGAGTACGGCCCGGTGGACCGCGCGTGGATCTTGTCGTCCACCAGGTGCAGCAGCTTCAGGATGTACATGTGCCCGACCGAGACCGGGTACGGGAACAGCTCCCCCGAGCGGCCGTCGAACAGCCGGGCCTTGCCGTCCGGGCCGACCAGGCGCTCGCCGTCCCGGTTCGGCAGCGTGCTGGCCAGCAGGCCGGTGATCTCCGACTCCCGGGCGCCGTCGAACACCGGGGTGGCGACGATCGTGCCGGGCTCGCCGGACTGCGCGTTGTCCGGCAGCTGGCCCGCCCAGTCCGGCGCGCCCTCCACCTGCCACCCGGTCGCGGCGATCCAGCCGAGGTGGGTCTCCAGGATCTGGCCGACGTTCATCCGGCGGGGCACGCCGTGCGGGTTGAGGACGATGTCCACCGGGGTGCCGTCCTCGAGGAACGGCATGTCCTCCACCGGCAGGATCTTGCCGATCACGCCCTTGTTGCCGTGCCGGCCGGCCAGCTTGTCGCCGTCCTGGATCTTCCGCTTCTGCGCCACGTAGACCCGCACCAGCTCGTTCACCCCGGGCGGCAGCTCGTCGCCGTCCTCCCGGCTGAACACCCGGGTGCCGATCACCTTGCCGGACTCGCCGTGCGGCACCTTCAGGCTGGTGTCGCGGACCTCCCGGGCCTTCTCCCCGAAGATCGCCCGCAGCAGCCGCTCCTCCGGGGTCAGCTCGGTCTCGCCCTTCGGAGTGACCTTGCCGACCAGGATGTCGCCGGTGACCACGTCCGCGCCGACCCGGATGATGCCACGCTCGTCGAGGTCGGCCAGCACCTCCTCGGAGACGTTCGGGATGTCCCGGGTGATCTCCTCGGCACCCAGCTTGGTGTCCCGGGCGTCGACCTCGTGCTCCTCGATGTGGATGGAGGTGAGCACGTCGTCCTGCACCAGCCGCTGGGACAGGATGATCGCGTCCTCGAAGTTGTGCCCCTCCCATGGCATGAACGCGACCAGCAGGTTCTTGCCCAGTGCCATCTCGCCGTCGTCGGTGCACGGGCCGTCGGCCACCACCTGGCCCAGCTCGACCCGGTCGCCCTCGTGCACGATCGGCTTCTGGTTGATGCAGGTGCCCTGGTTGGACCGGCGGAACTTGAGCATCCGGTAGGTGTTCCGGGTGCCGTCGTCGGCCATCACCGTGACGTAGTCGGCGGACACCTCCTCCACCACGCCGGGCTTGCGGGCCACCACGACGTCCCCGGCGTCCACCGCGGCCCGCAGCTCCTGCCCGGTGCCGACCAGCGGCGCGTCGCTGCGCAGCAGCGGCACCGCCTGACGCTGCATGTTGGCACCCATCAGCGCGCGGTTGGCGTCGTCGTGCTCCAGGAACGGGATCATGGCCGTCGCGACCGACACCATCTGGCGCGGCGAGACGTCCATGTAGTCGACGTCCTTGGGCTCGATGTAGTCGACCTCGCCGCCCTTCTTGCGCACCAGCACCCGGGAGTCGGCGAAGTGGCCGCGCGCGTCCAGCGGGGTGTTGGCCTGGGCGATGACGTGCCGGTCCTCCTCGTCCGCGGTCAGGTAGTCGATCTGGTCGCTGACCTGGCCGTTGACCACCTTGCGGTACGGCGTCTCGATGAAGCCGAACGCGTTGACCCGGGCGTAGGTGGACAGCGAGCCGATCAGGCCGATGTTCGGCCCTTCCGGGGTCTCGATCGGGCACATCCGGCCGTAGTGGCTGGGGTGCACGTCGCGGACCTCGAACCCGGCCCGCTCCCGAGACAGACCGCCGGGGCCGAGCGCGGACAGCCGCCGCTTGTGCGTCAGGCCGGCCAGCGGGTTGGTCTGGTCCATGAACTGCGAGAGCTGGCTGGTGCCGAAGAACTCCTTGATGGACGCGACCTGTCTCTTATACACA
>JBKOWA010000470.1:0-6971 GCA_046724155.1 Actinomycetota bacterium | reverse complement strand
GTTCCACGCCGCCCGGCACAGTCTAGGGACCCCGGGACGCCGGGCCCCACGCGGTTACCCGGCTTTACCACTGGCAGGCAGGGGTTTGCCCGATCCGTTCGGGTGACCCCGGGCAGCCGGTGCCCGGCCCGGTCAGGTCTCGCACGGCCCGGTCAGGTCTCGCACGGCCCGGTCGGGTCTCGGATGGGCGCAGTCAGATCTCGTACGGCGGCCGGCCCGCGGGCAGCCGGACCACGAACCGGGCACCGCCGGTCGGGTTCTCCTCCAGCTCGATGGTGCCGCCGTGCGCCTGCACCAGGCCCCTGACGATGTATAACCCGAGGCCGGTGCCGCTCTTGGCGTTGGCCGCCTGCCAGAACCGGGTGAAGATCCGGGCCCGCGCCTCCGAGCCGATGCCGCCACCCTCGTCGGCGACCACCAGCACCGCCCCCGGCTCGCCGGCCCCGGTCCAGCCCGGCCGCAGCTCGACGTGCACCGTGCCGCCACCGTGCCGCAGCGCGTTGTCGACCAGGTTCCCGATGACCTGCTGCAGCTTGTCGGCGTCCAGCCACATGTCCGGCAGCGGCCCGCCGATGCGGATGTCGAACCGCTCCGGCGGGTACCCGGCGGCGATCTGGGCATCGACCACCCGCTCGATCTTGCTCGCCAGGTCCACCACCCGCCTGCGCAGCACCAGCCGCCCGGCGTCGATACGGGACACGTCGAGCAGGTCGGACAGCAGCCGGGTGACCCGGTCGGCGTCGGCGTTGATCGCCGTCAGCATGGTGCGCTTCTGCTCGTCGGTGAACCGGTCCCACTTGGCCAGCAGGGTCGCGGTGAAGCCCTTCACCCCGGTCAGCGGGGAGCGGATCTCGTGCGCCACAGTGGCCACCAGGTTGGCCTGCTCGCGGTCCAGCCGCTCCCGGGAGGTGGTCGGTCGAAAGGCGATCACCAGCCGGGTGACCTTCTGGCCGTCCCGGATGTACCGGGCGGAGACCAGCAGCTGCCGCCCCCTGGCCGGGCCCGCGGTCAGCTCGAGCAGCCGCTCCGGCTGGCCGGTGCGGATCCACAGGCCGCCGTACGGGTCGGTGCAGGCCCACCAGTCGCGTCCGGCGGAGTCGGCCAGCGGCATGACCGTACGGAAGTCCCGGCCGGTCGCGTCGGCGGCGGACACCCCGAGCAGCCGGACGCCGGCAGCATTCAGCGCGGTGACCTGGCCATCGGGCCCGGCCACCAGCACCCCATGCGGCAGGTCGTCGTACGCCGCCGCCCACCCGTCCTGCAATACGCCCCCTGCCGTCCGCCCAGAGGTATCACTGATTACCCTACGTGGCCAGTCACCGGGTCAAGGATGCCCGAACGTACAGAAGTTATGTATTCGAAGCGTATACGTACTGTGATTGGGCAGTTGCATACATGCAGATTGCTGCCGCGGTAGCGAGGTTCAGGCTCTCGGCGCGGCCCGACATCCGGATCCGCACCCGGGCGTCGGCACGGTCGGCGAGGTCGCCCGGAAGGCCACGCGCCTCATTGCCGAACAGCCATCCGGTGGGGCCGGCCAGCGTCCCGTCGGCGGCCAGGTCCGCCAGGTCCGTCTCGCCGTCGGCCGCCGCGGCCAGCACCCGGAGCCCCGCGGCCCGCAGCGCGGCCACCGCCGGCACCGGATCGGCCTCCCGCACGACCGGCAGGTGGAACAGGCTGCCGGCGCAGGCGCGCACGCACTTGCCGTTGTAGGGGTCGACGCTGGCGGCGGAGAACAGCACCGCGCCGGCCCCGACCGCGTCCGCGGTGCGGAGCACGGTGCCGGCGTTGCCCGGGTCACGGACCGCGGCCAGCAGCGCCACCAGCCGGGGCGGCCCACCCGGCGGATGCAGCGCCGCGGCCAGCGGCACGTCCACGAACCGGCACACCGCGACCAGGCCCTGCGGGGTGACCGTCTCCGACAGCCCGGCCATCCCCCGGTCGGTCACCACCGATACCGGCACCCCGGCCTGCCGCGCGGCCTCGGCCAGGTCCGCGTGCCCGGCCAGCGCCTGCGCCGTGCCGAACAGCTCCAGCACGGTGCCGGAGCGGCCCAGCGCCTCGCGCACCGCCTGCACTCCCTCGGCGAGGAACCGACCGGTCTCGGTGCGTGCCGGTCGCCTGGTCAGCCGCCGGGCAGCAACGACCCGGGGCGTCCGCTCGGTGTAGCGGGCCGCCCCGGGTCGGGGCATCGTCACACCGCTCAGGCGGCCGACTCGGCCTCGGCCAGCGCGGCCCGGGCGGTCTCCACCAACGCGGCGAACGCGGGGCCGTCGGTGACCGCGAGGTCGGCCAGGATCTTGCGATCCACGTCGACGCCGGCCAGGCGCAGGCCCTGGATGAGCCGGTTGTACGTCATGCCGTTGGCCCGCGCCGCGGCGTTGATCCGAGTGATCCACAGCTTCCGGAAGTCGCCCTTCCTGGCCCGGCGGTCCCGGTAGGAGTACTGGAAGGAGTGCAGCAGCTGCTCCTTGGCCTTGCGGTACAGCCGGGAGCGCTGGCCGCGGTACCCGCTGGCAGCCTCCAAGGTGGTGCGGCGCTTCTTCTGGGCATTGATCGCCCGCTTGACGCGTGCCACGTGTGTTCGTCCTCTTCGATCGGCGCCGCCGGACCGGTGCACGGCCGGCGGCAGGGTCCTGCGAGGTGGAGTGAGGGCCCCTATCGACCCAGCAGCTTCTTGATCCGCTTGGTGTCGGCGGCGGCGAACACCGCGTCGGCCTCCAGCCGGCGGGTCCGCCGGGACGGCTTCTTCTCGAGGTTGTGCCGGCGGTTGGTCTGCTCGTGGGTGAGCCGGCCCCTCCCGGTCACGCGAACGCGCTTCGAGGTGCCGCTGTGGGTCTTGTTCTTCGGCATGTCGCTTCCTGCTCGGTTTTCGGGTCGGGCAGCGATCTGCCCCGTTGTGCTCGCTCCCGCGACGCCGCGTACGGCGCCCGGTCAGGTCCGGTGCGGGATCAGGGGTGACGGTCTCAGGTCTGGGCGGCGGTGTCCTCCCGGACCGCGGTCTCGGCCAGCGCCTCCTCGCGGACCGCGCCACGCGGGGTCTTCTTCTTGTGCGGCGCCATGATCATGATCATGTTACGGCCGTCCTGCTTCGGCGCCGACTCCACGAAGCCGAGGTCCGCGACGTCCTCGGCGAGCCGCCGCAGCAGCCGGAAGCCCAGCTCCGGTCGGGACTGCTCGCGGCCCCGGAACATGATGGTGACCCGGACCTTGTCCCCGGCCCGCAGGAACCGCTCGACGTGACCCTTCTTGGTCTCGTAGTCGTGCGGGTCGATCTTCGGCCGGAGCTTCATCTCCTTGATGACGGTGAGGGTCTGGTTCCGCCGTGCCTCGCGCGCCTTCTGCGCCGCCTCGTACTTGAACTTGCCGTAGTCCATGAGCTTGCAGACCGGCGGGCGAGCCATCGGCGCGACCTCGACCAGGTCGAGATCGGCCTCAGCGGCCAGCCGCAGCGCGTCCTCGATGCGGACGATGCCGACCTGCTCGCCTTCCGGACCGACGAGACGGACCTCGGGAACGCGGATCCGGTCGTTGATGCGGGGCTCGGTGCTGATGTGGCCTCCTCGTCAGGGTGTCAGTCTGCCGACCCGCACCGGAGCTGGCGCCTGAGAAGGCGACGGCCCCGGAGCAACGCGCTCGCGGGGCCCGCACTCGACCGGCCGGCCCGGGGCGCCGCACGGTGGCGACGCGACAGGCACACGCCGCCGGCTGGAACACCGGCGGCGGACCGGACCCGGCTGCCTGGGCGGCACGGGTGGGAGCGGGCTCCACTTTGCACGTCCCCGAGGGATCGGAGACGGGTCGCAGAGTGAGGTTACCAGTCGTGAACGCTGTCCACCGCTACCGCCATTCCGCGTGCCGGGCCAAATGGGCGCCGACGCGGCACGCCCTGCCGGGTGGCGGGGTCAGTCCAGCCGGATGACCTGGGCCGCCGGCGGCACGGCCAGGGCCGGCGGGCTGCCGGCGTCGGCGTATCCGGTGAAGCCGAACCGCAAGTGCACCTCCAGTACGCCGTGCCCGACCACCGGCATGGTCACGTCCTGAGCCACCAGGCTGATCCGGCCGCCTGCCAGCCCGACGGTGAGGGTCAGGTCGGTGAAGCCGTACGAGGCGTAGGCGAAGCCCATCCGGGTGGCCAGACTCCCGGTCACCGCCAGCCGGGTCACCGGGATGTGCACCACCCAGCAGGAGTCGCTGTGATCGGCGCGCTGGCAGGTGGCCGGGCTGGCCCCGTCGAGCTGGGCGATCGCGGCCAGCATGGTGTACGGGTTGGAGTCTGCCGGGATGCCGGCCACGTCCGGCACGAACCGCGGGTCGAACTGGGTGTACCGCCGGCCGGTCTCGTCCGGCGCGCTGAACTCCTGGTAGTCACCGACCCGGCCGATGACGAACTCCCGCACGGGGTACCGCGACACCCTGTCGGACGGCGTGGGGTACCGGTACTCGGCGGCGCCTGCCTTCGGCCAGAACTCGCCGGTGCGCCGGGCCGCCTCGGCCAGCCGCCACGGCGCGGTGCTGCGGTCCTCGAAGGTCAGCCGCGCGCTGCCCGCCGTCAGGGTGGCAGCCAGAGCCTCGTGCACCGCCTCCACGCCGGCCGGGTCCGCCCGGCCGGCCGGGTTGGCCTGCTGCAGCCCCGGCACCTGCCCGGTGTAGCGCGGCAGCGCCTTGCCGAACCCGGGCGCCACCGCGGCCGAGGCGTGGACCAGCTGGGCCAGGTGCCAGCCGTCGGCGAAACGGCGAACCACGAACGTGCGGCGCACCTCGGCGTGCACCGGCAGCCGCACCCCGTTGCGGAGCGCCCTGGTGTCGTAGGTGAACTGGCCGGTGTGCTCGACCTGCACGTCCGCGCCGTCGCGGGACACGGTGAACCGCTGTTCACCGATGTACACCGCGGACAGCCGGGCCTGGTCGCAGCCGGGCAGCTGGTACATCGAATGGTGCTTGCGGTACGGGTCGGTCTTCGGATCCAGTTTCCAGTGCCCGCCGGGCGGGAACTCGGCCTCCACCGGGTCCTTGCCGGTCCACGTCCCGCACAGCCAGCGCGGGTCGGCGTGCAGCCGGGACAGGATCCGCACCACGATCCCGCGCGCCGCGGTCAGCCCCGGGCCGGGTACCCCGGGGGCGCTGTCCGGGAACTGGGCGAGCAGCAGCCGGGCTGCGTCGGTGGGTGTCGACACCGCGGTGCCGGACGGCTGGTCAGCGGTCCGGATGGCCGGTCCGGCGGGGCCGAAGTAGGCGCTGACGGCGTCGATGCTGCCGTGCCCGGCGGTGCTCGTGCATCCGGCCGGCAGCAGCGCGGCAAGCACCGCGACCACCGCGCCCGCCCGGCGACCGCGCCCGTTCACCCGAACGTTCATCCGGCTCATCGGTCGTTCGCTCCGCTCCCTCGCTGCGCCCGACACGCTAGGACATCGTGGCCGCCACCCGGCGGCCAGCCCCGAGCGGTGTCACCCGTCCCGGCTTCGGGCCAGCAGCTGCCGCAACGCACGGACGACCTCGACGGTGTGCTCGCCGTCGGCGGCCTGCACCGCCATCAGCGGCACCTGCTCGTCGTCGTGCAGCTCCAGGGTGGCCCATGGCCGGTTGTCCCGGAACAGCACGGTGCGGACGGCGGACCAGGGTATGACGTGCCGGCCCACCACGTTCCGGATCCGCAGCTCGCGTTCGTCGGCCTCCAGCGTAGGGCGGGCCAGCACCAGCAGGCCGGCGGCCACCGCCAGGCCCAACCCGAAGATCGACACCTGGTCGGCCACTCCGAACGCGGCGCCCGTGTGGCCGCTGCGCAGCACCAGCGCGATGCCCCCGAACACCAGAACGACCAACGCGGCCAGCACGGCGCACAGCCGGCGCAGCCGCACCGGCCGGGCGCGCACAGAGGTCATCGGCACCCGCTACTCCATGATCCTGGGGCTACTCTAGCGATCTTGTTACTCTACGATCTTGGAGATGGTCAGCTCCAGGATGTCCCGCGCGCCGGCCGCCTTCAACGCCGGGATCAGGGTGTTGACACCCTTCTTGGGCACCACCGTCTCCACCGCGTGCATGCCGCCGACGGCCAGCTCGGTGACGGTCGGGGCGTTCATCGCCGGTAGCAGGCCGAGTACGCCGGCGAGCTGGTCGCGGGCCACGTTCAGCTTGAGCAGCGCCTGGCCGCGGGCCCGGATCGCGGCTTGGAGCAGTAACGCGATGTCCTCCATCGCGGCCCGCTTGTCCGGGTCGGCGTGCGCCACCACGTTGGCCACCAGCTCGGTGTAGCTGGTCAGCAGGGTGTCCAGGATGCGCAGCCCGTTCTTGCGCAGCGACGAGCCGGTCTCGGTGAGGTCCACGATCGCGTCGACGATGTCCGGTACCTTGGCCTCGGTCGCGCCGTAGGACGGCACCACCACCGCCTTGACCCCGTGCTCGTCCAGGTAGCGCCGGGTCAGCGCCGGGAACTCGGTGGAGATCCGCACCCCGTCCGGTAACTCGGCGGCGCCGTGCCAGGGGGCGTCGACCGGGACCGCGAGCACCACCCGGACCGGGTTGCCGGTGACCTTGCTGTACGGCAGCTCGCCAAGGCTGACCACCTCGGCGGCGGTCTCGGTGATCCAGTCCCGGCCGGTGATGCCCAGATCGAACAACCCCTGCTCGACGTACTGCGGGATCTCCTGCGGCCGCAGGAACCGCACCCGCTCGACCCGCGGGTCGTCGATGACCGCGTGGTAGTCGCGGTCGGAGCCGCGGCGGACGGGCAGGTCGGCCGCCTCGAACAGGTCGATCGTGGCCCGCTCCAGCGAACCCTTCGGCAGCACCAGGGACA
The DNA here is from genome assembly GCA_046724155.1 of Actinomycetota bacterium. GTDB lineage: Bacteria > Actinomycetota > Actinomycetes > Mycobacteriales > JACQDL01 > JBKOWA01. Next base: position 172 of record JBKOWA010000470.1, on the reverse strand, counting down.
GCAACGGGCGACTCCTCCTCTCGGGGACCGGGCGCGGTCAGCCCCGGTGCTGGGGCCCGGCCGCCGCACGAAGGCCGCGCAGCACGACCGCGGTCGTCAGCGCGGCCACCGTGGCCTCCCAGCCCTTGTCCTCGGCACTGTCCGGCTTGCCACAGCGACCCAGGGCCTGCTC
>JBKOWA010000325.1:0-3147 GCA_046724155.1 Actinomycetota bacterium | reverse complement strand
CCCGGGTACGCGGCGCCGGCCTGTGGCAGGGGGTGGTGCTGGCCGAGCCGGTGGCGGCCCGGGTGGAGGCCGCCGCCCGGGACGCCGGGCTGCTGGTCAACGCGGTGCAGCCGGACGTGCTGCGGCTGGCCCCCGCGCTGGTGATCTCGGCCGCGGAGGTGGACACCGCGGTGTCCCTGCTCGCGACCGCCGTGAAGGAGCTCTGACCGTGACCACGCAGGAACCACCGCTGGCATGGCTGCCGTACCGGCGCTGAGCAAGACCGCCCGGCACGCCAGGATCGTCGACATCCTGGTGCGGCGGCCGGTGCGCTCGCAGGCCGAGCTGGCCGAGCTGTTGGCTGCCGAGGGCGTCTCGGTCACCCAGGCCACGCTGTCCCGCGACCTGGATGAGCTGGGCGCGGTCAAGCTGCGGGGCCCGGGCGGCGGCGCCTCGCTGTACGTGGTGCCGGAGGACGGGAGCCCGCCGCCGGTGCGCCCGCTGGCCGAGGCCACCCCGCCCCGGTTGGCCCGGCTGCTTGGCGAGCTGCTGGCGGCCGCCGACGGCAGCGGCAACCTGGCCGTGCTGCGCACCCCGCCGGGCGGTGCGCACTTCCTGGCCTCCGCACTCGACCGCGCCGGCCTGCCGGACGTGGTCGGCACCATCGCCGGGGACGACACCGTCCTGGTGGTGGCCCGTGACCCCGCCGGCGGCCCCGCGCTGGCCGACCGGCTGTGCGCCATCGCGCACGGAAACCGAACCGCCGAGGAGAACGCATGACCGAACGAGTCGTCCTTGCCTACTCCGGGGGGCTGGACACCTCCGTCGCCATCGGATGGATCGCCGACGAGACCGGGGCCGAGGTGGTCGCCGTGGCGGCGGACGTCGGCCAGGACGGGGAGGACCTGGAGGTGATCCGGCAGCGCGCGCTCGGCTGCGGCGCGGTCGAGGTGGAGGTGCTCGACCTGCGCGATGAGTTCGCCGAGCAGTACTGCCTGCCGGCGCTGCGCGCCAACGCGCTCTACCTGGACCGCTACCCGCTGGTCTCGGCGCTGTCCCGGCCGGTCATCGTCGAGCACCTGGTGGCCGCCGCCCGGCGGCACGGCGCGGGCACCGTCGCGCACGGCTGCACCGGCAAGGGCAACGACCAGGTGCGGTTCGAGGTGGGCGTCGGCGCGCTGGCCCCGGACCTCGCGGTGCTGGCCCCGGTCCGGGACTTCGCCTGGACCCGGGACAAGGCGATCGGCTACGCCGAGGAGCGCGGCCTGCCGATCGAGACGACCCGGCGGTCGCCGTACTCGATCGACCAGAACCTGTGGGGCCGCGCGGTGGAGACCGGGTTCCTGGAGGACATCTGGCATGCCCCCACCGCGGAGGTGTACGAGTACACCGCGGACCCGGCCGCGCCCCGCGAGCCGGACGAGGTGGTCATCACCTTCGAACGCGGCGTGCCGGTGGCCCTCGACGGGGAGCGGGTCACCGTCCGGCAGGCCATCGAGCGGCTGAACGCCCGGGCCGGTGCCCAGGGTGTCGGCCGGATCGACATGGTGGAGGACCGGCTGGTCGGCATCAAGAGCCGCGAGGTCTACGAGGCGCCCGCCGCGGTCGCGCTGCTCACCGCGCACGCCGAGCTGGAGAACGTGACCGTGGAGCGGGACCTGGCCCGGTTCAAGCGGCAGGTCGGGCAGCGGTGGGGCGAGCTGGTCTACGACGGGCTGTGGTTCTCGCCGCTGCGGCGGGCGCTGGATGCGTTCATCGAGCAGTCCCAGGAGCACGTCTGCGGCGACATCCGGCTGACCCTGCACGGCGGGAGCGCGGTCGTCACCGGCCGGCGCAGCCCTGCCTCGCTGTACGACTACAACCTGGCCACCTACGACACCGGGGACGCGTTCGACCAGTCGCTGTCCCGGGGTTTCGTCGAGCTGTGGGGCCTGCCGAGCAAGGTCGCCGCCCGGCGTGACCAGCGGCTGGCCGGGAGTGCGGCACAATCGCCAGCATGACGGAGTCGGCGGGGGAGCAACCGGGCGCGCCACCCGGGGGGCCCGCGAACGGCAGCCCGCCCACCAGGCTGTGGGGTGGCCGGTTCAGCGCCGGCCCCTCCGCGCCGCTGGCCCGGCTCTCGCTGTCGGTGCACTTCGACTGGCGGCTGGCCCCGTACGACCTGGCCGGCTCCCGGGCGCACGCGCGGGTGCTGCACGGCGCCGGCCTGCTGGACGCCGGGGAGCTGGCCCGGATGCTGGCCGGGCTGGACGAGCTGGCCGAGGCGGTGCGCACCGGGGCGTTCCGGCCGACCGCGGACGACGAGGACGTGCACACCGCGCTGGAGCGGGGCCTGCTGGAACGGCTCGGCAGCCTCGCCGGCAAGCTGCGCGCCGGCCGGTCCCGCAACGACCAGGTGGCCAGCGACCTGCGGCTGTACCTGCGCGACTACGTCCGGCAGATCGTCGCCGCGGTGGCCGAGCTGGAGACCGCGCTGGTGGCCAAGGCCGAGGAGTACCGGGCGGTGCCGGCGCCCGGCATGACCCACCTGCAGCACGCCCAGCCGGTGTTGCTGGCCCACCAGCTGCTGGCGCACGTCCAGGCACTGGCCCGGGACGTGGACCGGTTCCTGGACTGGGACCGGCGGGCCGCGGTCAGCCCGCTGGGGGCCGGCGCGCTGGCCGGCTCGTCGCTGCCGCTGGACCCGGAGGCGGTGGCGGCCGAGCTCGGCTTCGCCAGCGTCGCGGACAACTCCATCGACGCGGTGTCCGACCGGGACTTCGCGGCGGAGTTCCTGTTCGTGGCCGCGCTGCTCGGGGTGCACCTGTCCCGGCTGGGCGAGGAGGTGTGCCTGTGGGCCACCACGGAGTTCGGCTGGATCCGGCTGGACGACGGGTACTCCACCGGCTCCTCGATCATGCCGCAGAAGAAGAACCCGGACATCGCCGAGCTGGCCCGCGGCAAGTCCGGGCGGTTCATCGGGAACCTGACCGGGCTGCTGGCCACCCTGACGGGCCTGCCGCTGGCCTATGACCGCGACCTGCAGGAGGACAAGGAGCCGGTCATCGACACCGTTGACCAGCTCCTGATCCTGCTGCCGGCGCTGTCCGGGATGGTCGCCACGCTCACCGTGCAGGCCGAACGGGTGGCGGCCAGCGCGTCCAGGGGTTTCACGCTGGCCACCGACGT
>JBKOWA010000123.1:0-3158 GCA_046724155.1 Actinomycetota bacterium | reverse complement strand
CCCCAGCAGTACCCCGGGGCCACCCCGGAGCAGGCGAGGATGCTGGCCGCGCTGGACTGCAACGTCACCGAGCGGGTGGCCAGCAAGCCGGACCAGCAGATCGCGGCCTGCGACCATGAGGGCAAGGTCAAGTACCTGCTGGACAAGGCGCTGTTCGCGGGCACCGAGGTGGCCAGCGCGCAGGCCGCGGCGCCGGACGCCAACGCCAGCCGGTTCGAGTGGACCGTGCTGATCAACCTGAAGTCCCGCGGGCAGAGCATCTGGGCGGACTACACGGCCAAGCACAACGAGAAGACCACGCCCAACCCGTCCGACCCGAATGCCAACCGGGTGGCGTTCACCCTAGATGACAAGGTGATCACGGCGCCGGTGACCCAGGAAGGGATCCCGGGGGCCACCACGGTCAGCGGCGACTTCACCGACCAGAGCGCCCACGACCTGGCGGACAAGCTGAAGTACGGCGCGCTGCCGCTGTCGTTCTCCCAGGAGCAGGCGGTCACCATCTCGCCGTCGCTGGGCTCGGACCAGCTGAAGGCCGGGTTGCTCGCCGGCGGCATCGGCCTGGCGCTCGTGGTCATCTACTCGTTCCTCTACTACCGGGCGCTCGGCCTGATCACCCTCAGCAGCCTCTGCGTGTCCGCGCTGCTCACCTGGGCGCTGCTGGTGATCCTCGGCCGGGAGCTCGGGTTCGCCCTGACACTGGCCGGCGTGGCCGGCTTCATCGTCGCGATCGGCATCACCGCGGACTCGTTCGTGATCTTCTTCGAACGGCTGAAGGACGAGGTGCGGGAGGGCCGCACCGGCCGTTCCGCGGTGCCGCGTGCCTGGGTCAGGGCCCGCCGCACGATCCTGTCCGCGGACGCGGTGTCGTTCCTGGCCGCCGCGATCCTCTACTACCTGGCGGCCGGTGACGTGAAGGGCTTCGCGTTCACCCTCGGCCTGTCCACGATCCTCGACCTGGTCGTGGTGTTCCTGTTCACCCTCCCGATGATCACGCTGCTGTCGCGCAGCCCGGTGTTCACCTCGCCCCGGATCTCCGGTCTGGGTCGGGTCCGCAAGAAGAGCCTCACGCCCGCCACCGCGGCGTCCCGCTAAGGAGCCTGCCGCCATGTCCTTCGTCGGCCGCCTGCGCGGCTTCTTCGGCCGCCTCTACCGCGGCGAGGTCGCCTTCGACATCGTCGGCAAGCGCAAGCGCTGGTACACGATCTCCGGGGTGCTGCTGCTGGTCTGCGTGCTCAGCTTCGGCCTGCGCGGCTTCAACTGGGGGGTGGAGTTCAAGGGCGGGACGACCTTCCAGTTCCCGGCAGTGAACGTCCAGCTCACCGACGCCCAGGAGGTGGTGCAGTCCGCCGGGCCGTCGGTGGAGACCCGGCAGTACGTCGGTGCCGGCAGCACCCGGTCTGTGCTGGTGAAGACCCCGCCGACCACGGCGGCCGAGCAGAACCGGGTCCGGGACGCGGTCGTCGAGCGGTTCGGGTTGCCCACCAACGCGGTCAACATCAGCTCGGTCAGCTCCTCCTGGGGCAGCGAGATCACCCGCAAGGCGCTGATCGGCCTGGCGGTGTTCCTGGTCGCGGTCTGCGCGTTCATCGCGTTGCGGTTCGAGCCGAAGATGGCGATCGGGGCGATCATCGCCCTGATCCACGACCTGGTGCTGTCCGCCGGTGTCTACTCGCTGGTCGGCTTCGAGGTCACCCCGTCCACCATCGTCGGCCTGCTGACCATCCTTGGTTTCTCGCTGTACGACACCGTCGTGGTCTTCGACAAGGTCGCCGAGAACACCCGGGGCATCCTGAGCAGCACCCGGCAGACCTACTCGGAGGCGGCCAACCTCGCGGTCAACCAGACCCTGATGCGGTCCATCAACACCTCGCTGTTCGCGCTGCTGCCGGTGGCCGGGCTGCTGTTCGTGGGTGCCGGGCTGCTCGGCGTCGGCACGCTGAAGGACCTGGCGCTGGTGCTGTTCGTGGGCCTGGCCGCCGGCGCATACTCCTCGATCTTCATCGCCACCCCGGTGGTCACCGACCTGAAGGAGCGCGAGCAGCGGTACATCGCGCTGCGCAAGCGGGTCATGGCCAAGCGGGCTGCGCCGGCCCGGGCCAAGGTGGGCACCGGCGTCGAGCCGGTGCCCGGCGCTGGGGCCGGTACCGGGGCCGGCGCGGACGCCGACGAGACCGGGCAGCCGGCCGCCGCGAAGACCGAGGCGGTGGTGGTGGCCAGCTCCACTCCCCGGCCGGGTGCCCGGCCGCAGGCCCGGCGGCCGCAGAACAAGAAACGGGGCGGCCGCCCGCAAGCAAAGCGCCGCCGATGACCGGGCCGCTGGGGCCGGCTCCGGTGGCGGACGTGGCCGACCTGGTCAGGGCCCGGATCCGGGACGTGCCGGACTTTCCGACGCCGGGCGTGCTGTTCCGGGACATCAGCCCATTGCTGGCCGACCCGGCCGCGTTCATGGCGGTGGCGGGCGCGATCGCGGGACGGCACCGCGGCGATGCCGACCTGGTGGCCGGCATCGAGGCGCGCGGCTTCCTGCTGGCCGGCGCGATCGGCTATGCGAGCGGGCTCGGCGTGGTGCCGATCCGCAAGGCGGGCAAGCTGCCGGCGCCGACGGTGGCGGCGTCCTACGCCCTGGAGTACGGCGAGGCGGCAATCGAGCTGCCCGCGGCCGCGTTCGACGGGGCCAGCCGGGTGATCATCGTCGATGACGTGCTCGCCACCGGTGGCACCCTGCTGGCCGCCGTGGACCTGGTCCGCCGGGCCGGGGGTGAGGTCGCCGGCGTATCGGTGATCATGGACCTCGAGCCGCTGGGCGGCCGGGACCGGCTGGCGGGTTACGGGATCGAGGTCCACACTCTGGTCACGCTGTAATTAGTCGACCACGAAGAGTGCTTTATGACCGGATTGGGTGGCTCTCCCACGCCCCTGCGGGCGACTTGAGGATGCCGCCGTACACTCGGCGGACAAGTTTGCAGACCTGGGGGAGCGGTCCTGAGTTCAGACGCGGTCCCGGTCATCCGGGCGAAGGTCGCGGACGGCACTGACGCCGAGCCGCCAGAGCGGTCCATGGATGCTATGCCCGGGCCCGGGATTAGACGCCGGGCCGAGGCGGCGGCGCGCGGGATGGAACTGGTGTCCCCGGCCGGCCCCGACGTGTCCTCGGC
>JBKOWA010000612.1:0-6874 GCA_046724155.1 Actinomycetota bacterium | reverse complement strand
CCGCCGCGCGGGCGGGTCAGCGCGCCGCGTTCTGAGCCTGCCGAACGTGCCACGGGGCAATTCGATGCGGCGCCGGCAGCGGCCCGCTGCGAGCGGGCCGCCGGCATCGCCGCTCGGTACGCCGGGTGGCGCCGGGCGGATGGCGGGGCGGTCAGGAAGGCGGGCGGTCAGGAAGGCGGGGCAGCCGTCCCTCGGCGCACCCGGACGTCGCCGGAGATCGAACGCAGGCGCAGCTCCAGCCCGGCGCCCGCGTGCGGTGGGTTGTCATCGACCGGCAGCTCCGAGCGGATCTCGCCGCTGATGCTGAACAGCTCCAGGTGGACCGCGGTACCGCGGCGCACGGCGACGGTGATGTGCCCCGAGGTGGTGGTCGCCTCGACCGTGCCGGCCGCGGCGTCGGCCACGTGCACATCGCCGCTGACGGTCTTGGCATGAAGCCGGCTGCCCACCGTGCCGACACTCAGGTCGCCGTTGGCGGTGACCGCGTCCAGCGTGCCGGCCTGGTCCACGGTCGCCTCGCCGGATGCGGTGCGCACCCGGGCCTCGCCGGTCACCGTGCCCAACCGGACGTCTCCGCTGGCGAGCTTGACGGAGGCGTCACCGTCCACCAGCTCGGCCAGCACGTCGCCGCTGGCGCCGTTGACGGTCAGCCCGCTCAGTGTCCCCGAGCACTCCACGTCGGCGGACCCGGTGCGCGCCTCCAGCCCGGAGCCGGACGGTGCGGCGATCCGAACCGCGACCCTGGGGGAACTGCCCCACCGCTTGTCGTCCGGCACCTCGATCCGCAGCCGGTTGCCCTCCAGCGCGACGTCGGTGTGCTCGGCGATCTCGGTGCCGTCGGCGCCGACGGGCTCCACCACCACCTCGGTCTCGGGGGTGTCCAGGCAGGTCAGCGCCACGACGCCGGCCGCGTTCCGGACCGCGATCCGCAGCGGCTTCGGGGTGTGGAAGGTGTGTTTCATGGGTGTCCTCACGTTCGGCTCAGGCTTGGGCGAATCCGGACAGCGTCCGGCGGCGGGCGGGGCGGCGGGCGGGGTGGTCCAAGGCCTGCTTCACGGCCCGGACCAGCCAGGAGTTCACCGACAGCGACGCCCGGGCGGCCGCGTCGTCGACCGCGTTCTTCAGCGGCTCGGGCAGCCGCAGGGTGACCCGGACCGTGCCGGCGTCGGTGTCCGGCGCGGCTGCCTCGGGCGGCTGCTGCACCGGCTCCGACTCCGGCCGGCGGACCACGATCTGCGGGTCCCGGCCGCGCAGCTGCACCTCGACGGTGCCTTCCGGGAGCGCCCCGGTGATCTCGTCCGCCGCCTGGGACAGCGCGTCCATGATCACTAGCCGGATCGAGGAGTCGAGGGTTGCCGCGAGCAGCCCGGCCACCCGGCGGGCTTCCTCGGTGCCCGCCCCGGCCGCGGCCGTCAGCTCCTGGCGGAGCGCTTCGACATAAGGCGACAGCTGCATGGCATCACTATGACGCCATAGATGGCGTCAGTCAAGGCGTCTATTGGCGTCAGACTGCCAGCAGCCTGTGTCAATGTGGCGGCAAGACGGTCGGGGGACGGTCGGAGGGCTTCGCGGGAGGCTCCTCGGGCTGCAACCCCTGAGGACAGCGGGTCGAGAGCCGCCGCGGGTGACCCCCGATCGGCGCGGCTCCCCGAGCCGGCACCCGGGGGCGCCTACGCTCGGACGGACTCGCCGTCGCCGCCAGGAGGCCCACGTGCCCGACATCGCGCCGCTGTCCGTGCAGGTGATCGCGACCACCCAGTTCCAGCCGCCGGACGGGGTGCCGTGGACCACCGACGCCGACGGCGGGCAGGCGCTGGCCGAGTTCGCCGGCCGGGCCTGCTACCAGTCGTGGCGCAAGCCGAACCCGGCCACCGCGACCAACCAGGGCTACCTGCGGCACATCCTGGACGTCGGCCACCTGTCGGTGCTGGAGCACGGCGTGGTCACGATGTACCTGACCGGCGTCTCCCGGTCGCTCACCCACGAGCTGGTCCGGCACCGGCACTTCTCCTACAGCCAGCTCTCCCAGCGCTACGTGCCCGAGCGGAACGCCTCGATGGTGGAGCCCGAGGTGATCGCCGAGGATCCCGAGCTGCACGCCAGGTTCATTGCCGCGACCGACGCCGCGCAGCGGGCGTACACCGAGCTGCTGGAGGGACTGGAGAAGAAGTTCGCGGACGTCGCGAACGGAACGCTGCGCCGCAAGCAGGCCCGCCAGGCGGCCCGGTCGGTGCTGCCGAACGCGACCGAGACCCGGATCGTGGTGACCGGCAACTACCGCGCCTGGCGGCACTTCATCGCGCTGCGGGCCACCGAGCACGCCGACGTGGAGATCCGCCGGTGCGCGGTCGCCTGCCTGCGGGAGCTGCAGCGGGTCGCGCCCAACGTGTTCGGCGACTTCGCGGTCAGCGTGCTCGCCGACGGTACCGAGGTGGCCGCCAGCCCGTACGCGACCGAGGGCTGACCTCGCGCGGTGGTAACGCCGCCGGCCGGTCCGGCGATGGCCCGGAGGGTGGGCCTCGTGGGGCGCCTCGCCGGCGACCGAAGCCCCGCGAGGCCCGCTCCTGTCGGCCGGGCCAGAGGCGTTCGGATCCGGCCGCCCGGAGTGGTGTGCGGCCCGGCGGCGGCCAGGGCGGTAGCGTCTGGGACATGACAGAAGACGCGCGGACAGTGTTCGGGCGGGTGCTCACGGCAATGGTCACGCCGTTCCGTCCGGACGGCTCACTCGACCTGCCGGCCGCGCAGCGCCTGGCCAGCTACCTGGTGGACGAGGCGGGCAACGACGGCCTGGTGGTCAGCGGCACCACCGGCGAGTCGCCGACCACCAGCGACGAGGAGAAGGACCGGCTGCTGTATGCGGTGCTCGAGGCGGTCGGGGACCGGGCCAGGGTGATCGCCGGCGCAGGCACGAACGACACCGCACACACCGTGCACCTGTCGCAGCGGGCCGAGAAGGCCGGTGCGCACGGGTTGCTGCTGGTGGCGCCGTACTACAACAAGCCGCCGCAGGCCGGCCTGGTCCGGCATTTCATGGCGGCGGCGGAGGCCACCGGGCTGCCGGTGATGCTGTACGACATCCCGGGCCGCACCGGGGTTCCGATCCAGCTCGAGACGCTCTGCCGGCTGGCCGAGCACCCGAGGATCGTGGCGGTCAAGGACGCCAAGGGCGACCTGTTCGCCGCCCAGCAGCTGCTCGCCCGCACCGAGCTGGCGGTGTACTCCGGCGACGACGCGCTCAACCTGCCGCTGCTCGCGGTGGGCGCCACCGGCGTGGTGAGCGTGGTCTCGCAGGCCACCGGGTCGCGGTACGCCGAGATGGTGCGCGCCGTGGCGGCCTGCGACCTGGCCACCGCGCGCCGGATCAACGCCCGGCAGCTGCCTGCGGTGACCGGCATCATGACCCGCACCCAGGGTGCGATCATGGCCAAGGCGGCCCTGGAGCTGCAGGGCCGGATTCCCAGCCGTACGGTCCGGGCGCCGCTGGTGGAGGCCACCGACGAGCAGCTGGCCGTGCTGCGCGAGGACCTGGCCGCCGCGGGAATCGCCACGTGAGCGAGCGCAGCGAGCGAACCATGAGCACAGCAGCCAGCGCAGCGAGGTACACATGAGCGAGCGAAGGTCGGGCGACGTCCTCCCCTCACTTATCGATTTCGGTCTATATAGACCAAAATTGATGGGGGTGCGGATGGGTGAACGAACGGGCACCGCGGCCGTGCGGGCGTCGATGCCGAGCGTCAGCGAGGCGGTCACGTGAGCCACCCGCACCCGGACCTGGGCACACCGCCGCCGCTGGCCGCGAACGGGTTGCGGCTCGTCGCCCTCGGCGGGCTGGGCGAGATCGGCCGCAACATGACCGTGCTGGAGCACGCCGGCCGGCTGCTCATCGTCGACTGCGGCGTGCTGTTTCCCGAGGACGAGCAGCCCGGGGTGGACCTGATCCTGCCGGACTTCTCCTACCTGGACGGCCGGCTCGACGACGTCGAGGCGGTGGTGCTCACCCACGGGCACGAGGACCACATCGGCGGCATCCCGTACCTGCTGCGGGACAAGCCGGACCTGCCGCTGGTCGGCTCCCGGTTCACCCTGGCGCTGGTCGAGGCCAAGCTGAAGGAGCACCGGATCGAGCCGTACTCGCTGACCGTGCGGGAAGGCCAGCGGGAGCGGCTCGGCCCGTTCGACTGCGAGTTCTTCGCCGTCAACCACTCGATCCCGGACTCGCTGGCGGTCGCGGTGCGCACCCGGGCCGGCCTGGTGCTGCACACCGGCGACTTCAAGATGGACCAGCTCCCGCTGGACGGCCGGCTCACCGACCTGGGCGGGTTCGCCCGGATCGGCGCGGAGGGCGTCGACCTGCTGCTGTCGGACTCCACCAACGCCGAGGTGCCCGGCTTCGTCACCCCCGAGCGGGAGATCGGCCCGGTGCTGGACGACATCGTGCGCACCGCCGGCAAGCGGGTGATCGTGGCCTGCTTCGCCAGCCACGTGCACCGGGTGCAGCAGGTGCTGGACGTGGCCGCGGCGCACGGCCGCCACGTGGCGTACGTGGGCCGCTCGATGGTCCGCAACATGGGCGTGGCCGCCGACCTGGGGCTGCTCCGGGTGCCGCCCGGGCTGCTGGTCGGCATCGACGAGGCGGCCGCCATGCCGCCGGAGCGGGTGGTGCTCATCTCCACCGGGTCGCAGGGTGAGCCGCTGTCCGCGCTGGCCCGGATGGCTGCCCGGGACCACCGGCAGATCCGGATCGCCGAGGGCGACACCGTGATCCTGGCGTCCAGCATGGTGCCCGGCAACGAGACCGCGGTGTACCGGGTGATCAACGGGCTGGCCCGGTGGGGCGCCCAGGTGATCCACAAAGAGGTCGCCCGGGTGCACGTGTCCGGACACGCGCCGGCCGGCGAGCTGCTGTTCCTGCTGAACGTGACCAAGCCGCGCAACCTGATGCCGGTGCACGGCGAGTGGCGGCACCTGCGGGCGCACGGCCGGCTGGCCGAGCTGACCGGCGTGCCGGCCGAGCGGATCGTGCTGGCCGACGACGGCGTGGTGGTCGACCTGGTGGACGGCGCCGCCTCGGTGGTCGGCAAGGTGGACTGCGGCTACGTGTACGTGGACGGGCTGGCGGTCGGCGACGTCGGGGAGGAGTCGCTGAAGGACCGGCGGATCCTCGGCGACGAGGGGTTCATCGCGGTGACCCTGGCGGTGGACTCGGTAACCGGCAAGGTGGCCGCCCCGGCGAACATCTCCGCCCGCGGCTTCTCCGAGCGGCCGGACGCGTTCGACCCGGTGCTGCCGCTGATCCAGGCCGAGCTGGACCGGGCCGCGGCCGAGGGCGTCGCCGACCCGCACCGGCTGGCCCAGACGGTCCGCCGGGTGATCGGCCGCTGGGTCTCCGACACCTACCGCCGCCGCCCCATGATCGTCCCCACCGTGATCGAGGTGTGATCCGGCCGGCAGCCACCCGGGTTCGTCCCCGAGGCGCGAAGGGTACGGCTTTCCGCCAACCGCCGTGCGGGTAGGACGCCGACCGGGGGCCGCTGGCCCCGGTCGGTCACCTGCCGAGCGGGCGGAGGACACGGGTGGGCCTTCCAGGGCGCCAGGGATCGCCCGGCTGATTCATACCAGCAGGGTGAGGTGGCCCCGGCGCATCCGATCAACAGTCAACGGTATGACCGCAGGCGACTCGATGACCGACCAGCGGACCACGCAAGAGCCGCGGGCGCCGACCATGCTCGATGCGATCCTCCCGATCGTCGTCCTCATCGGGTTGGTCAGCACCACGATCGTCCTGTTCGGTGCCGACGCGACCAACGGCCCACTGCAGGTGGCGCTGTTCCTCAGCGCCGCGTTCGCCAGCCTCATTGCATTCAAGAACCGGTACACCGTCGCCGCCGTCGCCGACGCTGCCGTGGGCGGTGTCACCTCCGCGGTCGGAGCGGTCTTCATCCTGCTCGCCGTTGGCGGGCTCATCGGCACCTGGAACATGGCTGGCACCATTCCGACCATCGTCTACTACGGGATCGGGCTGCTCAGCCCGACCTGGTTCTACCTGGCCTCGGCCGCCATCTGTGCCCTGGTCGGCATGATCACCGGAAGCTCGTGGACGACCGCGGGCACGCTGGGCGTGGCCTTTGTCGGCATGGCGACGGTGCTGGGACTCTCGACGGCGATCGCTGCCGGGGCGGTCATCTGCGGCGCCTACTTCGGCGACAAGATGACCCCGCTGTCCGAGACGACGATCCTGGTACCGCAGCTCGTCGGCGGTGGGCTCACCGTCGGCCAGCACATACGGAACATGTTCTGGACCGCCGGACCGGCGCTCGGCCTCAGCCTGGTGGCATTCCTGGTCCTGGGCCTGGTCGCAACGCCCCGCGGGGGCGTGGACACCACGGACGCGCAGGAGGCGCTGGCGAAGGAGTTCACCATCTCGTGGGTGAACCTGCTGCCTCTGCTCCTCCTGGTGGTTTTCTCGATCCGGAAGTTCCCACCGTTCCTCGCCATCCTCGGCTCGGCCCTGTTCGCGGGTATCCTCGCGCCCTTCACCCAGTGGTCGGCCGTGCAGGCGTTCGTCGACCAGCCCGACCTTTCCCCGGTGACGACCGGGGTCAAGGCGGCCTTCGCGGCCCTGGCGACCGGCTTCGTCAGCCGCTCCGGCAACGACAAGATCGACGTGCTGTTCTCCCGCGGCGGGATGGCGAGCCTGCTCACCACGGTGTGGCTGGTGCTCGGTGCGCTGTCGTTCGCCGCGGTCCTGGAGCACGCCGGCTTCCTCGACCGGCTGCTGCGCCCGATCGTGTCCCGCACGAAGTCCCGCGGCAGCCTGATCGCGGCCGTCAACGCCAGCGGCATCGGGCTGAACACCATCGCCGGCGACCAGTAC
>JBKOWA010000269.1:0-2783 GCA_046724155.1 Actinomycetota bacterium | reverse complement strand
GCGCGGTGGTCCTCGGTGCGCCCGAGCGGGCGGTGCGGGCGGCTGCGGCGTGCGCCGCGCACGGCGTGCGGGTCGGCTGCTTCCGGCCGCCGTCGGTGCCCGAGGGCCGGTCCTGCCTGCGGATCACGGGGCGGGCCGACCTGTCCGCGGACGACCTGGCCCAGGTCGCGGTGGCGCTCAAGGCGGTCGCCGCGGAGCCGCCGGACCCCGGAACCGGCGACGCGCCGGGCGACAGGTCGCCGGACACCCACCCCCGCTGACTTCTGCGCCGTACCATCTGCTAATCCGCCCGGGTGATCTGCCTCACGGCCGCGAGGAGCGTGCCCATGACGTCTAATCAGCGCCGTGTGGCTGCACCGCGCACCCGGGTCCCCAAGTACTACCCGGTCAAGCGGCACCTGGCGGAGCACATCGCGGCGCTGCAGCCGGGCAGCGCGGTGCCCCCGGAGCGGGCGCTGGCCACCGCGCTGGGGATCTCCCGGACCACCGTGCGGCAGGCGCTGGCCGAGCTGGAGATGGAGGGGCGACTTCGGCGCATTCAGGGTAAAGGTACCTTCGTGGCGACCCCGAAGATGGCCCAGACGCTGCAGCTGACCAGCTACAGCGAGGAGATCCGGGCGCACGGCCTGCACCCGGCGTCCCGCATCCTGGATGTCTCGCTGCTACCGGCCGAAGCCGAGCTGGCCGAGGCGCTGCGGCTGGCGCCCGGCGACAAGGTGTTCAGCGTCGAGCGGCTGCGGATGGCCGACGAGGAGCCGATGGCCATCGAGCACACGCACCTGCCGGCGGTGCTGTTTCCCAGCCTGCGCCGGCACCTGAACCAGGCGGCGTCGCTGTACGAGGTGCTGGCCGACCAGTACGGGGTCCGGCTGGCGGAGGCGGAGGAGACCATCGAGACCGTGCTGGCCACGCCGCGGGAAGCCGCGCTGCTGGGCACCGACACCGGGCTGCCGATGCTGCTGATCTCCCGGCTGTCGTTCGACACCGAGGGCCGGCCGGTGGAATGGGTGCAATCCTGGTTCCGCGGCGACCGGTACAAGTTCGTCACCCGGATCACCCGGCCGGGGACGCAGCCGTGAGCGTGCTGATCGTCTCCGGGACCGGGACCGGGATCGGCAAGACCGTGGTGACGGCGGCGGTGGTGGCGCTGGCCCGGGAGCGGGAGGCGGCCGTGGCGGTGGTCAAGCCAGCCCAGACCGGGACCGAGCGGCACTGGGGCGGCGGCGGATACGGCACCGGCGACCTGGCCGAGGTGCAGCGCCTGACCGGGGTGACCGACCTGCACGAGTTGGCCCACTTCCCCCACGCGCTGTCCCCGGAGGCGGCGGCCCGGGTGTCCGGCCGGCCGGCGCTGCGGCTGGACGACGTGGCCCGGCAGGTGGCGAAGCTGGCCGCCGAGCGGGACCTGGTGCTGGTCGAGGGCGCCGGCGGGCTGCTGGCGCGGTTCGCCGAGGACGGCTGGACGATCGCCGACCTGGCCCGGGCGCTGGCGGCGCCGGTGCTGGTGGTCACCGCGGCCGGCATCGGCACGCTCAACCACACCGCGCTCACCCTCGAAGTGCTGGCCGGCCGGGGGCTGCGGCTGGCCGGCGGGCTGGTGCTCGGCTGCTGGCCGTCCCACCCGGACCTGGCCGCCCGGTGCAACGTGACCGACCTGGAGACGCTGTCCGGCCGGCCGCTGGGCGGGGCGGTGCCGGCGGGCGCCCCGGCCCGGTCAAGCTTCGCCGAGGTCGCAAGGCACGCACTCGGCCCGGAGTACGGCGGCCTCTTCAACGGGGTCGACTTCCGCCGGAGGTTCCGGGTCACCGCCGGCGCGTGACGGTTGCTGCCCCCGCTGGCTTCTGCACCGCCGGCTTCTGCACCGCCGGCCACGGCCGGTGTCCGACCGACGGCGGGACGTGCCCGGCACCTGGCAGGATCACCCCGGAACGGCCGGAGTCGGGCGGCCGGAGTCAGACGGCCGGGGGCACAGCGAAGCGGAGGCGGCGTGGGCGACATCCTGGACATCGCGCGGGAGCAGGTCCTCGAGGGCGGCCGGGGGCTGTCCGAGCAGCAGGCCGTCGAGTGCCTGCGGCTGCCGGACGACCGGCTGGGCGACCTGCTGGAGCTGGCCCACCGGGTGCGGATGCGCTGGTGCGGCCCGGAGGTCGAGGTCGAGGGCATCGTCAGCGTGAAGACCGGCGGCTGCCCCGAGGACTGCCACTTCTGCAGCCAGTCCGGCGTCTTCGACTCACCGGTGCGGGCCGCCTGGCTGGACGTGCCCGGCCTGGTGGAGGCGGCCCGGGAGACGGCCGCCACCGGGGCCACCGAGTTCTGCATCGTGGCCGCGGTGCGCGGCCCGGACGCCCGGCTGATGGCGCAGATCCGGGCCGGGGTGGCCGCGATCAAGGCGGCGGTGGAGATCAACGTGGCCTGCTCGCTGGGCATCCTCACCCCGGCGCAGGTGGCCGAGCTGGCCGAGATCGGGGTGCACCGGTACAACCACAACCTGGAGACCGCCCGGTCGTACTTCCCGAACGTGGTCACCACGCACTCCTGGGAGGAGCGCTGGGACACCCTGCGGATGGTCCGCGACTCCGGCATGGAGGTGTGCTGCGGCGGCATCCTGGGCCTCGGCGAGAGCCTCGAACAGCGGGCGGAGTTCGCCATCCAGCTGCAGCGGCTCGACCCGCACGAGGTGCCGCTGAACTTCCTCAACCCGCGTCCAGGCACGCCGTTGGGCGACCGTCCGGTGGTATCGGCGCGCGATGCGCTGCGCGCGATCGCGGCGTTCCGCCTGGCGC
>JBKOWA010000161.1:0-3600 GCA_046724155.1 Actinomycetota bacterium | reverse complement strand
CCGAGGCGGCGCAGGTGACCAAGCAGACGGTGGGCTTCCTCGTCGACCAGCTCGAACGCGCCGGCTACGTCGAGCGGACGCCCGACCCCCGCGACGGGCGGGCTCGGCTGGTCCGGGTCGCCGAGCGTGGCGCGGCGGCGGTCCGGGCGAGCATGGGCGTGATCGCCGAGATCGAGGCGCGGTGGGCGGCGCATCTCGGCCCGAGCAGGACGGCGCAGCTGCGCGAGGCCCTCACGGCGCTGCGCGAGATCACCGACCCGTACTAGTGAGATCTGTGCTGGCATCGGTTAGCTTCTCTGACTAATATGGTCAGAGTATCGGACTATTGGGAGGCGACCGGAAGGCGGCGGGCATGGACACGGAGCAGACCTGGCAGGTCATCGCGCAGCACCGCCTGGCCATCGCTGACATGCTCGACGGCTGACCGTCGAACAGTGGGAGTCGCCGTCGCTGTGCGCCGGCTGGCGGATCCGGGATGTGGCGGCGCACCTGACGACCGTGGTTCTGCCACCCTCGCCCGGCTCCCTGCTCGCCGACCTGGTCCGGGCGCGCGGCAGCTTCCACCGGCTCAACACCCTGGCCACCAAGCGCCGCGCCCAACGGCCGACCTCGCAACTCGTCGCCGACCTTCGCCGGTTAGGGCCCGGGCGCCGTCTACGGGCCGTTGGTCGTACCGGTGCACCGGTCGTCGCAGGACCGGAGTCGTTGGGCGACGGCGCCACGGCCGCGGGCCCGCGTGACGGCCGCGCCGGTCATCCTTTGTGCCATTGATCGGCATGGGTGGCGGCCAAGCCGCGGAACGGACGGGCACCCGGCGGGGCAACAGTGCCGATCGGTCTGCTGACCTATCCGGAGGAGTCGTCGTGGCGACGCTGTGCAAACCGGCGGTAGCCGTACCAGAGAACGTCATCACCATGACGGATACTCTAGAGCTGGCCCGAAAGATACATCGCCGCCATCCCCAGCTCGACCTCGCCCTGAGGCTGATCCGCAACACCGGTGTCCGGACCCGGTTCATCGTCCGTCCGATCTCGGAGATCCTCCGCCACCCCGGGTTCGAGGCGCGCAACAAGATCTTCGAGGAGGAGGCCAAGCGCCGGGTTCCCGACGTGGTCCGGCGGGCGCTGGATAACGCCGGCGTCGGCGCGGCGGAGATCGACCTCATCGTGTTCGTCTCGTGTACCGGGTTCATGATGCCGTCGATGACCGCGTGGCTCATCAACGCCATGGGCTTCCGGTACGACACCAAGCAGTTACCGATCGCCCAGCTGGGCTGCGCGGCGGGGGGGAGCGCGATCAACCGGGCGCACGACTACTGCACGGCCTACCCGGAGGCGAACGTCCTCATCGTCGCGTGCGAGTTCTGCTCGCTGTGCTACCAGCCGACCGACATGGGCGTGGGAAACCTGCTCGCCAACGGGCTGTTCGGCGACGCGGTCGCCGCGGCCGTCGTCCGGGGGCAGGGTGGGGTCGGCCCGCGGCTGGAGTGCAACACCTCGTACCTCATCCCGGACACCGAACGCTGGATCGGCTACGACGTCAAGGAGACCGGCTTCCACTTCGTCCTGGACCGGCGGGTGCCGACGACGATGGAGCCGCTGTCGCCGGTGCTGCGGAGGTTTGCCCGGGAACGGGCCTGGGACGCGTCGGATCTCGACTTCTACGTGGTCCATGCGGGTGGCCCGAGGATTCTCGACGACCTTTCCCGGTTCCTCGGGGTTGACGCCGCCAGGTTCGGCCACAGCCGGGCGACCCTGGAGAACCACGGGAACATCGCCAGCGCCGTGGTGCTCGACGCGCTGCGCCGGATCTTCGACGACGGTGGCATGCAGCCCGGCTCGAAGGGGCTGATCGCGGGGTTCGGCCCGGGCATCACGGCGGAGGTCTGCATGGCGACCTGGGTCGGGGACGGCGCGACCCGGCCGCTCGGCGACGGTGCGGCCGGGTTCGCGGCACCGCAGCTCGTTGGCGCGGCTGCGGCATGACCGGGACGGACGGCATGCGCATCCTCGTGGCCGGCGCCGGCATCGGTGGCCTGAGTGCCGGGATCGCGCTCGCCCAGCGCGGCATCGCGGTGGAGCTCGTCGAGGCCAAGACGATGGACATGCCGATGGGAATCGGGCTGGTCCTGCCGGCGAACGCGCTCCGCGGCCTGCGCGAGCTCGGGGTCCTGGACCAGTGCCTGGCCGCGGGCGTCCCGTTCGACCGCAACCGGTTCTGCGAACCCGACGGCCGGGTGATCGTCGATGTACCCGGCCGCATCGGCCGCCGGGACGGGCTGCCGTCGCTGGCGATCCACCGTGGGGAACTGCACCGGGTGCTGCTGGGCGCCGCCAAGGAGGCGGACGTGCCCATCGCGTACGGCACGACGGTGTCCGGCGTGACCAGCGACGGCGACGGCGCACACGTGCGCCTGAGCAGCGGCCGCACCGCGACGTACGACCTGGTCGTCGGGTTCGACGGGATCAACTCGGCGCTGCGCCGGCACGTCACGTGGCCGACGGACGCGCGGCAGCACCACACCGGGTTCGCCACCTGGCGGGTGAGCGTGCCACGGGCACCGGAGATCCGGTGCGGAACCCTGTTCATGGGTGTCGGCAACAAGGCGGGGCTGAACCCGCTGAACCACGACGAGATGTACCTGTTCGCCACCACCCGCGAGCCGGTCGGCACCCGGCTCGACCGCCGGCTTCTGCATGAGATCCTGCGGGAGCGGCTGGCCGGGTACGGCGGACTGGTGGCCGAGGTGCTGGCCGGCCTGACCGGCCCGCACGGCATCGTGTACAGCCCGATCGAGGAGGTGCGGCTGCCGGCGTGGCACCGGGAAAGGGTGCTGGTCGCCGGCGACGCGGCGCATGCCACGGCCCCGCAGCTGACCCAGGGCGCGGCCATGGCCGTCGAGGACGCCGTCGTCCTCGCCCGGCTGCTGGCCGAGGCCGGCCCGAGGTCCGCGGCCGGTCCGGTGTCCCCGGCCGAGTCGGTGTCCACGGTGCCCGGCCGGTTCATGGCCGCCCGCCGGGAGCGGTGCACGTTCGTGCAGGACGCCTCGAAGCGGATCCTGCTGGCGGAGACGGCGACCGATGCCGTGTCGGTGGCGCAGCGGCTGGCCCGGATCCACGAGCTGCCCGCCCGGACGGCCGCCGTCGACGCCGTCCTGAGCAGGCCGGCCTGGTGACGCCGATGCAGGCCGTGGTGCTGCGAGGCTTCGGTCCTCCGGACGTCCTGGTGCCCGCGGAGGTTCCGCGGCCGGAGCCGGGACCGGGCCAGGTGCGGGTCCGGGTGCATGCCGTGGCTGTCGGCCGCACCAAGGATGTCGCGCTGCGGTCCGGACGCCATCCGTTCTCCCGGGCGGTCCGGCTGCCCCACATCCCGGGCACCGAGCATGCCGGTACGGTGGACGCGACCGGTCCGGGCGTCGACGAAGACCTGGTGGGCCGGCGCGTCGCGGTCTCCGCGGTGCTGCCCTGCGGACGCTGCCCGGCCTGCCGGCGCCGGCGCGAGGAGGCGTGCCCGCGGCTGGAGCTGATCGGCGTCCACCGCCCGGGCGCCTACGCGCAGTACAGCGTGGCGCCGGTGGACAACCTCGGGCCGGTTCCGGAC
>JBKOWA010000210.1:0-3861 GCA_046724155.1 Actinomycetota bacterium | reverse complement strand
GCCGAGACCCGGATGGGCTCCGGCAAGGGCTCACCGGAGTGGTGGATAGCCAACGTCAAGCCGGGCCGGGTGATGTTCGAGCTGGCCGGTGTGCCGGAGCCGGTGGCCCGGGAGGCGATGCGCCGGGCGATCCACAAACTGCCGATGAAGTGCCGTTTCGTCAAGCGCGAGGTTGGTGAGGTTTGATGAGCGCGCCGAGGAGCGGAGCGAGTGCGGAGGCGAGCAAATGAGTGCTGATCACTCGCCGGCCCAGTTGCGGGAGCTGCCCGAGGAGGAGCTGCAGGCGCAACTGCGCGAGGCCAAGGAGGAGCTGTTCAACCTCCGATTCCAGATGGCGACCGGCCAGCTGGACAACAACCGGCGGCTGCGCACGGTCCGCCGCGACATCGCCCGGATCTACACGATCATGCGCGAGCGCGAGCTTGGCCTGTCGGCCGCCCCGGACGCTGAGGGCGTGGCATGAGCGAGAGCACCGAGCAGCCATCGACCGGGCAGACCGCCACCCGCAACCGCCGCAAGGTCCGGGAGGGTCTGGTGGTGTCGGACAAGATGGACAAGACCGTGGTGGTCGAGGTCGAGGACCGGGTCAAGCACCGGATGTACGGCAAGGTCCTGCGCCGCACCAGCAAGCTGAAGGCGCACGACGAGCAGAACGCCTGCGGCGTCGGCGACCGCGTGGTGCTGATGGAGACCCGCCCGCTGTCGGCCACCAAGCGGTGGCGGGTAGTCGAGATCATCGAGCGGGCCAAGTAGTCACCAGGAGCGGGGCCGGGTCCGCCCGGTCGGCAGGAGTTGGACGACCCGGCAGCCGCCGGTCAGGTCAGTAAGGACGGAGTCGGTTGTGATCCAGCAGGAGTCGCGACTGCGTGTCGCCGACAACACCGGTGCGAAGGAGATCCTCTGCATCCGGGTGCTCGGCGGCTCGGGTCGGCGGTACGCCGGCATCGGCGACATCATCGTCGCCACTGTCAAGGACGCCCTGCCGGGTGCCGGCGTCAAGAAGGGTGACGTCGTGAAGGCCGTCGTGGTCCGCACCGCCAAGGAGCGGCGCCGGCCGGACGGCTCGTACATCCGATTCGACGAGAACGCTGCGGTGCTCATCAAGAACGACAACGAGCCGCGTGGCACCCGCATCTTCGGGCCGGTCGGCCGGGAGCTGCGCGAGAAGAAGTTCATGCGGATCATCTCCCTCGCGCCGGAGGTCTTGTAAGCCGATGAAGGTAAAAAAGGGTGACACCGTCGTCGTGATCGCCGGCAAGGACAGGGGCGCCCGCGGGAAGGTGATCGCGGCGCTGCCCCGGGAGAACCGGGTGATCGTCGAGGGCGTGAACCGGATCAAGAAGCACACCCGGATCTCCACCAACGCCCGGGGTGCCAAGACCGGCGGGATCGTGACCCAGGAGGCCCCGATCCACGTGAGCAACGTGATGGTGGTCGACAGCGACGGCAAGCCGACCCGGGTCGGCTACCGCAAGGACGAGGACGGTCGGAGCGTTCGCGTCTCCCGGCGTTCCGGTAAGGACATCTGAGCATGACCACGACCGCACCCGACCGGCCGAAGCCGCGGCTGAAGACGCGGTACCAGGGCGAGATCAGCCCGGCGCTGCGCACGCAGTTCGGCTACCGCAACGTGATGCAGATACCCGGCCTGGTCAAGATCGTCGTCAACATGTGCGTCGGCGACGCCGCCCGCGACTCCAAGCTGATCGACGGCGCGATGCGCGACCTGGCCACCATTACCGGCCAGAAGCCGCAGCTGCGCCGCGCCACCCGGTCGATCGCCCAGTTCAAGCTGCGCGAGGGCATGCCGATCGGGGCCAAGGTCACGCTCCGCGGCGACCGGATGTGGGAGTTCCTGGACCGGCTGCTGACCATCGCGCTGCCCCGTATCCGGGACTTCCGCGGGCTGTCCGACCGGCAGTTCGACGGCAACGGCAACTACACCTTCGGGCTGACCGAGCAGGCCATGTTCCATGAGATCGACATGGACAAGGTGGACCGGCAGCGCGGCATGGACATCACGGTGGTCACCACCGCGAAGACCGACGACGAGGGCCGGGCGCTGCTCAAGCTCCTTGGCTTTCCGTTCAAGGAGAACTGACGAATGGCCAAGAAGGCTTTGATCAACAAGGCCGCACACCGGCCGAAGTTCGCGGTACGGGGCTACACCCGCTGCCAGCGCTGCGGCCGTCCGCACTCGGTCTACCGCAAGTTCGGGCTGTGCCGGATCTGCCTGCGCGAGATGGCGCACCGCGGCGAGCTGCCCGGTGTGACGAAGTCGAGCTGGTAGACCACCCCACTCCCTCCTTCGCCGCAGGCCCCGGGATCCCGGCTCGCGCCGGGCCCGCGGGAACCCCGGCGAGAAAGGCGCCACGACCATGACGATGACGGACCCGATCGCAGACATGCTCACCCGTCTGCGCAACGGCAACACGGCGTATCACGACTCGGTGTCGATGCCGCACTCCAAGTTGAAGTCACACATTGCCGAGATCCTGCAGCAGGAGGGCTACATCGCCGGCTGGCGGGTGGCCGACGCCGAGGTCGGCAAGACCCTGGTGGTGGACCTGAAGTACGGCCCGAACCGGGAGCGCTGCATCGCCGGTCTGCGCCGGGTCTCCAAGCCCGGCCTGCGGGTGTACGCCAAGTCCACCGGCCTGCCGAAGGTCCTCGGCGGCCTCGGTATCGCGATCATCTCAACGTCGACCGGCCTGCTGACCGACCGGCAGGCCGCCAAGCGGGGCGTGGGCGGGGAAGTCCTCGCCTACGTCTGGTGAGCGGGGAAGGAGACAGCGGCTATGTCGCGCATCGGTAAGCTGCCGATCCCCGTGCCGTCCGGCGTTGATGTCGCCATCGACGGCCGCCGGGTGATCGTGAAGGGCCCCAAGGGTGAGCTGTCGCACACCGTGGCCAACCCCATCTCGGTCGGCCGGGGCGAAGACGGCCAACTGCTGGTCACCCGGCCGGACGACGAGCGGGAGAGCCGCGCGCTGCACGGCCTGTCCCGCACGCTGGTGGCCAACATGGTCACCGGGGTCACCCAGGGCTACGCCAAGACGCTGGAGATCGTGGGCACCGGGTACCGCGTGGTGGCCAAGGGGAGCGACCTCGAGTTCTCCCTCGGCTTCAGCCACCCGGTGCCGGTGCGGGCGCCGGAGGGCATCACCTTCCGGGTCGAGACGCCGACCAGGTTCGTGGTGGAGGGCATCGACAAGCAGAAGGTCGGCGAGGTGGCGGCGAACATCCGCAAGATCCGCCCGCCGGAGCCGTACAAGGGCAAGGGCGTTCGTTACCAGGGCGAGCAGGTCCGCCGCAAGGCCGGAAAGACGGGTAAGTAGCCATGGCGACTTCATCCAGCACCGTTCGCAGCCTGCGGTCCGGCGGGGTGGCCGGCGCCCGGCGTGCCTCCCGGGCCCGGCGGCACTTCCGGCTGCGCAAGAAGGTGGTCGGCACCGCGGAGCGGCCGCGGCTGGTGGTGACCCGGTCCGCCCGGCACCTGTACGTCCAGCTCGTGGACGACGCCCGCGGCGTTACCCTGGCCTCGGCCTCGACCTTCAAGCTGGCCGGCGAGGGGGACAAGACCGCGCAGGCACGCAAGGTCGGCGGGCTGCTGGCCGAGCGGGCCAAGGCGGCCGGGATCACCCGGGTTGTCTTCGACCGCGGCGGCTACCAGTACCACGGCCGGGTGGCCGCGCTGGCCGACGCCGCCCGCGAAGGGGGCCTGGAGTTTTGAACACCGCAACCGACATGAGGGAAGGGACCGCCTGATGCCTGGACAGCAGCGCCGCGGCGGCGGAGGCGACCGCGAGCGCCGCGACCGGCGGGACGGCGGTCGGGGTGGGGCGGCGGCCGAGAAGACGC
>JBKOWA010000200.1:0-2936 GCA_046724155.1 Actinomycetota bacterium | reverse complement strand
CCACCCAGGGTGACGCACTCCGCGCCGGCGACGCGATCGGGTTTCCGGCGCGGCCGGGCCGGCGGCGGATATGCGATTCGGAGCGCGGGTGGTGGCTCACTACCATCGCAGCGTGACGAACACGCCGAACCCGCTGCCGCCCCGGACCGAGCTACCGACCCAGTTCCAGCCGGTAGCGGTAGAGGGGCCGCTGTACGAGCGGTGGGTGAAGGCCGGGTACTTCGAGGCCGACGCGGCCAGCGACAAGCCGCCGTACTGCATCGTGCTCCCGCCGCCGAACGTCACCGGCGCGCTGCACATGGGCCACGCCCTGGACCACACCCTGATGGACGCGCTGACCCGGCGGCGCCGGATGCAGGGCTACGAGGTGCTGTGGCTGCCCGGCATGGACCACGCCGGCATCGCCACCCAGAACGTGGTGGAGCGGGAGATCGCCAAGCACGAGGGCAAGTCCCGGCACGACCTGGGCCGGGAGGCGTTCGAGGCCCGGGTGTGGGAGTGGAAGGCCGAGTACGGCGGCACGATCCTGAACCAGATGCGCCGGCTCGGCGACGGGGTGGACTGGTCCCGCGAGCGGTTCACCATGGACGAGGGCCTGTCCCGCGCGGTGCTGACGATCTTCAAGCGGCTGTACGACGACGGGCTGGTCCACCGCGCCGAGCGGATCATCAACTGGTGCCCGCGGTGCATGACCGCGCTGTCCGACATCGAGGTGGACCACGCCGAGGTGGAGGGCGAGCTGACCTCGATCCGGTACGGCGCGGGCGAGGACTCCATCGTGGTGGCCACCACCCGGCCGGAGACCATGCTCGGCGACACCGCGGTGGCGGTGCACCCGGACGACGAGCGGTACCGGCACCTGGTCGGCCGGGAGGTGGAGCTGCCGCTGACCGGCCGGCGGATCCCGATCGTGGCCGACCCGGGGGTGGACCCGGACTTCGGCACCGGCGCGGTGAAGGTCACCCCGGCGCATGACCCGAACGACTTCGAGATCGCCCAGCGGCACGGCCTGCCGTCGCTGACGGTGCTGGACGAGCGCGGCGTGATCACCGCGCACGGGCCGTTCCAGGACCTGGACCGGTTCGAGGCCCGGCCGGCGGTGGTGCACGCGCTGCACTGCGACGGCCGCATCCTGTCCGTCAAGCGGCCGTACCTGCATTCGGTAGGGCACTGCTCGCGGTGCGACACCGTGGTGGAGCCCCGGCTGTCGCTGCAGTGGTTCGTGCGGGTGCAGCCGCTGGCCGAGGCGGCCGGCGCCGCGGTGCGCGACGGCCGGACCGTGATCAGCCCGCCGGAGCTGAACAAGCGGTACTTCGACTGGGTGGACAACATGCACGACTGGTGCATCTCCCGCCAGCTGTGGTGGGGGCACCGGATCCCGGTCTGGTACGGCCCGGACGGCGAGGTGGTCTGCCTCGGGCCGGGCGAGCAGCCGCCGTCGGGGCCGGGGTGGCGGCAGGACGAGGACGTGCTGGACACCTGGTTCTCCTCCGGGCTGTGGCCGTTCTCCACCCTCGGCTGGCCGGACGACACCCCCGACCTGCGGGCCTTCTACCCGACCAGCGTGCTGGTGACCGGGTACGACATCCTGTTCTTCTGGGTCGTGCGGATGATGATGTTCGCGCTGTACGCGATGGACGGGGCGCCGCCGTTCCACGTGGTGGCGCTGCACGGCCTGATCCGCGACCAGTTCGGCCGGAAGATGTCGAAGTCCCGCGGCAACAGCGTGGACCCGCTGGAGTGGCTGGACGCCTACGGGGCGGACGCGCTGCGGTTCACCCTGGCCCGCGGCGCGAACCCGGGCAGCGACCTGTCGATCAGCGAGCAGTGGTGCGCCGGCTCGCGCAACTTCTGCAACAAGCTGTGGAACGCCACCCGCTTCGCGCTGCTGAACGGGGCCAGTGCCGCGGCGCCGCTGCCGCCGGCCGGCGAGCTGTCGGTGGTGGACCGGTGGGTGCTGTCCCGGCTGCACCACACGCTGGCGGCGGTGGACGGGTACCTCGACAGCTTCGAGTTCGGCAAGGCGGCCGACACGCTGTACCACTTCGCCTGGGACGACTTCTGCGACTGGTACGTGGAGCTGGCCAAGACCCCGCTGGCGGCCGGCGGCGCCGACGCCGAGCGGACCCGGGCGGTGCTCGGCCACGTGCTGGACCACCTGCTGCGCAGCCTGCACCCGTTCGTGCCGTTCGTCACCGAGGCGCTGTGGACCGCGCTGACCGGCGCCGAGTCGGTGGTGGTCGCCCCGTGGCCCACCCCGGACCCGGCGTACCGGGACGAGGCCGCCGAGGCGGACACCGCGGCGCTGCAGCGGGTGGTGACCGAGGTGCGCCGGTTCCGCGCCGACCAGGGGATCAAGCCGGGGGTGCGGGTGCCGGCCCGGCTGACCAGCGCCGGCAGCGAGCCGGGCACGCTGGCCGGCGCGCTTGCCCCGTTCATGCCGCAGCTGCACGCGCTGGCCCGGCTCGAGGCGCCGGCCGGCGGGTTCGCCCCGACCGCCACGCTCTCGGTGGCCGGCCTGGTGGTCGAGCTGGACACCTCCGAGGCCATCGACGTGGCGGCCGAGCTGGCCCGGCTCACCAAGGTCCGGGCCGCCGCGGAGAAGGAGCAGGCGCAGGCCGAGGCCAAGCTGGGCAACCCGGCGTTCCTGGCCAAGGCCCCGCCGGCCGTGGTGGACAAGCTGCGGGCCCGGCTGGCGGCCGCCCACGAGGAGCTGGCCCGGGTCGCCACCCAGCTCGCCGCCCTGGACCGCGGATGACCCACGGCGGTCCGAGTGCCGAGGAGCGGTACGACGCTGCCCGGGCTGCCGCGCTGCGGATGATGGCCGATGCGGTCCCCCGTGGTGGCCGGACGTGGACCCGCGACGAGCTGTACGACGGGCGCGGAGCGCGACGGCTGGTGACGGAGGGTCAACGGGATTGGCGTAGGTTAAGGGG
>JBKOWA010000147.1:0-8230 GCA_046724155.1 Actinomycetota bacterium | reverse complement strand
CACCTGCTCTGCGGCAAGTATCCCCAGCGCAAGAGCCAGATCGAAGTGCGAACCCTGCTTCGGCAGCGAAGCGGGCAACAGGCCGAGGGTGATCCGCCGGTTGGGCCAGGGCAGGTTGGAGTTCACGATGGCAGCCCTGATCCGGTCGCGCGCCTCGGAGAGGGCCAGGTCGGGCAACCCCACGAGCCGCACTCCCGGCAGCCCGTCGGCCAGATCTGCCTCCACGTCCACCAGCCGGCCCTCAACGCCGACCAGCGCGACGCACCGCGTCTTCGACAGCACCATCAGAACGCCCCGCGCAGGTGCCGGACCCGGACGCCGTCCGCAGACCGGAGCACGGTGACCACATCGAACCGGAGCTCCCGCCCCGATATCCCGTTCGCAGCCAGCCAGCGCAGGGCCAGCCGCCGGATCCGGGCTGCCTTGTCCGCGCTGACCGCCTCGGACGGGTCTCCGAACCGGATGCTGGACCGGGTCTTCACTTCGCAGAAGACCAGCGCATCGCCCTCCCGGGCCACGATGTCCAGCTCGCCCTCGGCACAGCGCCAGTTGCGCGAGAGCACCGCTATGCCCATCTTCTCCAGGTGATCGGCGGCGACCTGCTCGCCGAACCTCCCCACCGCGTCCTTGACTCGCATGCGCCCAGGCTGGACGGCAGACGGGCTGGGTCGCCAACCTAGTTGACTCGCTGTGGACAACCACGGTCCCTGTGGACAACCGTTTGACGAGATCCGGCGAACGTGATCAGGTCGCGGGGTGATCACCTTCCGGCGCGAAGATGCCCTCGACCGGCCGGTCCTGTTCCGCGGTGCCTGGCATCGGCTCCGACCCTGGGCTGCGCGTCGGCACCTCGCCGGGGCCGCCCGGCCGGCCCGCCCGCTTATCGGCACGGGCACCGCCAGGATCCGCCCTCGGCCGGTCCGGCTCTGGAACTGCGCTGGTGTCGTCCAGCTCGCGCAGTCGGTCGTTCTCGTCGTCAGGCGACGTCATAGGACCTCCTCGGGTGAGGAGGTGGTCCTACCCGCCGAAGGGCTCACGATCCCCGGGGAGAGCCAGATCCGGCTTCTCCAGCTCCTCGACGTTGACATCCTTGAACGTCATAACCCGGACGTTCTTCACGAATCGCGCGGGGCGGTACATATCCCACACCCACGCATCGTGCATCGTGACCTCGAAGTACACCTCGCCATCGGCGTTGCGGGGCAGGATCTCGACGGAGTTCGCCAGGTAGAAGCGGCGGTCCGTCTCGACGACGTAGGAGAACTGGCCGACGATGTCCCGGTACTCCCGGTAGAGCTGAAGCTCCATCTCGGTCTCGTACTTCTCCAGATCCTCGGCGCTCATGCCACACCGAGCCAGGCGTGGAACGGCGCGGCAGCGGCCCGGCCGCGAGCGGTCTGGGGCGCGCCCTCGAGGCACGCACGCTGTGTCATCTGGAGCTCCGGTCGTCGACTTTCATACGGTCAGGCTCTCCATCCCAGGAGACTCGATGGACCCATTCTGGCTCAGCGCCCTGGCCACGTTCACGTAGGAGTACCGGTGTTGGGGGCACGGACCATGCCGGGCCAGCGCCTCGGCGTGCCCGGGAGTGACGTAACCCTTGTGGGTCGCGAAATCATACTGCGGGTACCGCTCGTGCAGCTCCGTCATGATCCGGTCCCGGGTGACCTTGGCGATGATGGACGCCGCGGCGATGCAGGCTGCCACCCGATCGCCCTTCCACACCGCAAGCCCCGGCGCACCCAGCCCGTCGACCCCGAAGCCGTCGGTCAGCACGTACGACGGCCCCGGTTCCAGTGCCGCCAGCGCCCGTCGCATACCCTCGAGGTTCGTCACGTGCAGGCCACGACGGTCCACCTCGGTCGAGGGGATAACCATCACGGACCAGGCAGTCGCGCGGTCCACGACCTCGGCATACACCCGCTCCCGTGCCAGCGGTGTCAGCAGCTTGGAGTCGGCAAGTCCCGGCACCAGCCCGCGCCGGCCGTCGGGAAGGATGCATGCCCCCACAACCAGCGGGCCTGCGCACGCGCCACGACCGGCCTCGTCAGCGCCAGCGATGCGCTCGAAGCCGCGGCGCCGGAGCGCACTCTCGAACGCCCACAGCCCGGCGTCACGCCGCACAACTGCCCGGTAGGGAACGATCATCGGAGCTGGACGCCAGTCAGGACTTCGCTCACGAGGGGACAGCTTAAGCCGCGACTGTCGATCGCCGCAGGTACCTGGACCCCCACTCTCGCGGCGAGACCGCCGTCGTCGATGGTCGATGGGAACGGTGACCTCGGCGATAGAGCCACGAAACAGCACCAAAGGAGCGACTCGGACAAGACGGAGGGAGCGGCGCTAACGGACCCGCGCCCGGCGACGGTGCGGGGAGGGCGAGGTGAGGACGGTCCCCCGGTAGCGCCGCCGCCACCGCACCCAGCCGACGGGAAGCACCAGACCGACACTCAGCACCGGCGTCGTCGAGGACGTGGCCGTGGCACCCAACGACGTGGCACCCAGCGACGTGGCACCCAGCGACTGGAACGTCGACGGGTTACCGAGGGTGTCCCACCGGGACGGCGGCCAGACGATGATGAATGCCTTGCCGACCACATCATCGACGGAGATCGTCCCGAGGTTTGCGTCGGCAATGTGTGCGCGGCTGTCGGCCGAAGCGTTCCGGTGGTCGCCCATCACCCAGAGCCGACCGTCCGGCACCCTGATCGGGCCGAACTGCATCAGCTTCGGGTCCTCCTGCCCGTCGCGGTAGATGTACGGCTCATCGAGCGGGCGGCCATCGACCAGGATCCGGCCTTGGGAGTCGCAGCACTGAACGGTCTGCCCGCCGACCGCGATCACCCGCTTGATGAAGTCCTTCTCGTTCGGTTGGGCGATACCGATCACCTGGCCGACGGCCCGGATTCCGCGCTGGAGGATGTTGCTGGGCCCCTCGATGTGCACCTCCGGGTCCCACGACCCCGGCCCGCGGAAGACGACGATCTCCCCGGGCTTCGGGTCCCGAAACCGGTAGGTGAGCTTGTTCACCAGCACCCGGTCGCCGGAGCAGCCCGGGCAACCGTGCAGCGTCTTCTCCATCGAACTGGACGGGATGAAGAAGGCCTGCACGAGGAAGGTCTTGATGAGCACGGCGAGGACCAGCGCGATCAGGAGCAGTACCGGCAGCTCGCGCCAGAACGAGCCCTTCTTCTTGAGCCTCCGCCGCTTGGGTGGGGTTTCCGCTGGCGGCCCGTCCGGAGCCGCGCCTGGTCTGCTGCCATCCGGTGCCGGGCGCCGGAACGGCTCCCCGGCCGGTGTAGAGGCGTCAGCAGGCGGCAGCCCGTCCGGAGCCGCGCCTGGTCTGCTGCCATCCGGTGCCGGGCGCCGGAACGGCTCGCCAGCCGGTGTAGAGGCGTCAGCAGGCGATCGCATGGCGGTCGGGTCTGCGTCAGCCTCCGCCGAGGTGTCGTCGGTCATCAAAGCCAGCCTAACCGGCCTTCCTTGACGGGAAGGTCAGCGGGCAGGGGTGTTCTCCCGCTTCTCCTTGATCTTGGCCGCCTTCCCGCGCAGCTCACGCAGGTAGTACAGCTTTGCCCGGCGAACGTCACCGCGAGTGACCACCTCGATGCGGCTGATGATCGGGGTGTGCACCGGGAAGGTACGTTCCACGCCGACCCCAAAACTGATCTTGCGGACGGTGAAGGTCTCGCGGATGCCACCGCCCTGCCGGCGGATGACCACACCCTGGAAGATCTGGATCCGCTCACGGGAACCCTCAACCACGCGGACGTGCACCTTCACGGTGTCGCCAGGACGGAAGTCCGGGATGTCGGAACGCAGCGACTTGGCGTCCAGGGCGTCGAGCGTGTTCATCGCGGTCTTCGCTTCCTCATACGGCGGCGCGCAGCAACTGCGCGCCTGGGCCACTGTGCGGTCTTGTCCGGAGCAAATCCTGTCCGGGAACGTCGACCAGCCCAGCTAGGGCCGGCAACCGTTCCACTGTGCCACACGGTCCCCCGATCGGAAAAACCGGTCCGGGTCACAGCCAGATCGCGAGGACGGGGCACGCGGACCGGGAGATCGGGCCCGGGGCCAGTGCTCAGGTTTGGGGGCGAGGCGGCTCGGGCGCAGGTCCGTTCGGTGGCGGGGTGGTGGGTCGGGTGGCCGCCGCCGCACGCTCGGCGGCATCGAAGGCCGCGTGATCGGCCGCATCGAGAGCCCGCTGATCGGCGGCGTCGAGAGCGGCTCGGTCGGCCGCATCGAGAGCGGCTCGGTCGGCCGCATCAAGGGCGGCTGGAGGGAGAGCGGCCAGCAGGTCTGGGCGGTGTTCGGCGGTGCGGCGCAGGGCCTCGTCCCGGCGCCAGCGGGCGATCTGGGCGTGGTGCCCGGACAGCAGCACCTCCGGGACGGCATGGCCGCGCCAGACCTCGGGGCGGGTGTAAGCCGGGCCCTCGAGCAGCCCTTCCGCGAACGAGTCCTGCCGCGCACTGGCCGCATTGCCGAGGACACCCGGCAGCAGCCGGCCGATCGCCTCGACCACGACGAGCACCGCCACCTCGCCGCCGGCCAGGACATAGTCACCAAGAGACAGCTCGTCGACCCGCATCCGCTGCCCGGCGTAGTCGATCACGCGCTGGTCGATGCCCTCATACCGGCCGCAGGCGAACAGCAACCATGGCTCGCCGGCCAACTCTTCGGCGAGCCGCTGGGTGAAGGGTCGGCCGGACGGGGTCGGCACCACCAGGCGTGGCTGGCCGGACCCATCGGGCGGGGCCAGGTCGTCCAGCGCCTCGCCCCAGGGCTCGGCCTTCATCAGCATGCCCGGGCCGCCGCCGTACGGCGCGTCGTCGACAGTCCGGTGGACGTCGTGGGTCCAGGCCCGCAGGTCGTGCACCCGCACGTCAAGCTGTCCCCGCTCGATCGCCTTTCCGATCAGCGACTGGCGCAACGGTCCGAGGTAGTCGGGGAAGATCGTGACGACGTCGATCCGCATCACAGGTCCAGCAGACCCTCTGGCGGATCAACCAGGACCCGGCCCGCGGGCAGCTCCACCGCCGGCACGATCTCCGACACGAATGGCACGAGCAGCTCCGTCCCATCCGGGCGGCGCACCGCGAACAGGTCCTCGGCCGGGCCGTGCACCACCTCCTCGACGGTGCCGAGCACGGTGCCGTCCGGCAGCTCGGCCCGCAGCCCGATGAGCTGGTGGTCGTAGAACTCGTCGGGGTCGTCCAGCGCCGGCAGTTCGGCGCTGTCCACGACCAGCAAGATGCCACGCAGCTCCTCGGCGGCCCCCCGGTCGGCGACGCCTTCGAAGCTGAGCAACAGCCGGCCGGAGTGCCAGTGCTGCCCGGACACGGTCAGCGGGCCGCGTTCCGCCGGGTCCGTGGCCAGCACCGACCCGACCGCGAACCGCTCGTCCGGAAAGTCGGTACGCACCTCGACCGTCACTTCACCGTGGACGCCGTGCGGGCGGCCGATCCGCCCGACTACGAGATGCAACCGGTCCGCCGTCAGGTCCGATCGGTGTCGATCACATCGACCCGGACACCACGACCGCCGATACCGGCCATCACCTGGCGCAGCGCCTTGGCGGTGCGGCCGTTGCGCCCGATGACCTTGCCCAGGTCATCCGGATGCACGCGAACCTCCAGCCGGCGACCTCGCCGTGAGCTGACCAGATCGACCCGTACGTCGTCGGGGTTGTCCACGATGCCACGGACCAGGTGGTCCAGCGCCGCCGCCAGCATGTCAGGTCTCCGCAGAGCCGCGGTTCGCCTCGGCCGGCGCGCCGTTCGCCGACTCGTCGGTGGACCCTGCCTTGGCCGGGGCCTTCTTGGCGGCCTTCTTGCGCGGCGTGGTGGCCTCGGCCTTCGGTTCGTGGCCGGCCTCCTTGGCCGCAGCCTCGAACAGCTCGCGCTTGTCCGGCCGGGGCGCCTTGGTCAGCAGGCCCTTCTCCGGGGCCGGCAGGCCCTTGAACTGCTGCCAGTCGCCAGTGATCTTGAGAATCGCCGCCACCGGCTCGGTGGGCTGGGCACCGACCCCGAGCCAGTACTGCACCCGTTCGGAGTCGACCTCGATGAAGGACGGATCCTCCTTGGGGTGGTACTTGCCCACCGACTCGATGACCTTGCCGTCCCGCTTGGTCCGGGCGTCGGCAACGACGATGCGGTACTGCGGGTTCCGGATCTTGCCCAGGCGTTGCAACTTGATCTTGACGGCCACGTTTGCCAGCTGCTCCGTATGAATCGATGCGATGGGCGCCCGGACACCGCGTGGGGACTGCGGCCCCGAGCAACCCGAGGGACGAGGCGCCCGGCGGGGAGAGGGTCCGCACACGCGCCTGGTACTCGGGCGGCAATTGTGCCACGAGTGAGCCCTGTTCAGCCAAGCCGGCTCCAGCGTACCCGGCCGCGCTCGACCGTCCGGCCCGCGCAACAGGCGAGCTGCGCCAGGCGGCTCAGTACGCCCGGGCCACGTAGGCGACCAGGTCCGGTTCCTCGCCGGTGTCCGGCACCGAACCGTCCGGGCGGACCAGGCACCGGACGCTGACGGCCTGGGTGGCCAGCTGCTCCTCGCCGTCCTCGCCGAGGGCGGCCCACGGGATCCGGGCCCAGCCGGTGGCCGCCGCCTCCGCGGCCTCCTCCAGGGTGGACACCTCCACGGTCCGGGCGTCCCGCTGCCGGAGCCCCTGCTCGTACAGCGCGATCTGGTCGGCATCCAACGCCTCGCGCGCCGCGGCGGCCACCCCGGCCAGCGGCACCGGCTGCTTGCTGCCGGGGATGCGGCGCACCAGGGTGGCGCTGCCCTCGGCCAGATCTCGCGGGCCGATCTCGACGCGCACCGGGACGCCCTTGAGCTCCCAGTCCACGGCGCGCCGGCCGAAGGGCGTGTCGGTGCGCAGGTCGGCCTCCACCCGGATCCCGGCCGCGCGCAGCTCGGCGGCCAGCGCCGCGGCCCGTTCAGCCGCCTCCTCCTTCACCGCCAGCACCACCACCTGCACCGGGGCCAGCCGCGGCGGCACCCGCAGCCCGGCGTCGTCGCCATGAGCCATGATCAGCCCGCCGACCATCCGGGTGGAGGAGCCCCAGGAGGTCGTCCAGACGATCTGGCGCTGCCCGGTGGAGTCGGAGAAGTGGATGTCGAAGACCCTGGCGAAGTTCTGCCCGAGCTCGTGGCTGGTGCCCATCTGCAGCGCCTTGGCGTCGCCCATCATCCCCTCGAGGGTGAGCGTGTTGATGGCGCCGGCGAAGCGCTCCTTGGCGGTCTTGCGGCCCACCACCACCGGCATGGCCAGGACGTTCACCATGAAGTCCTCGTACACCTCGTGCAGGATCTTCCGGGCGTAGTCGCGGGCGTCCTCCCGGTCGGCGTGCGCGGTGTGCCCCTCCTGCCAGAGGAACTCGCTGGTCCGCAGGAACACCCGGGGCCGCAGCTCCCAGCGGACGACGTTCGCCCACTGGTTCAGCAACAGCGGCAGGTCACGGTAGCTCTGCACCCACTTGGCCATGAACTCGCCGATCACCGTCTCGCTGGTGGGCCGCACCACGATCGGCTCGTCCAGCTCCTTGCCGCCGGCATGGGTCACCACCGCCAGCTCGGGGCTGAACCCCTCGACGTGCTCGGCCTCCCGCTTGAGGTAGCTGTCCGGGATGAACAGCGGGAAGTACGCGTTCTGCGCACCGGCCGCCTTGATCCGGGCGTCCATCTCGGCCTGCATCCGCTCCCACAGGGCGTACCCGTACGGTCGGATCACCATGGTGCCGCGCACCGGCCCGTTGTCGGCCAGCTCGGCCTTTGCGATCACGTCCTGGTACCAGCGGGGGAAATCCTCCGCCTGCGGGGTGAGTACGGATACACGCGCCATGCTGCCGAATGCTACGGGCTGTCCCCCGCCGACCCCGAATCGGTTACGCTCGCCGCAGCGCGTACCAGGGCGCCTCCCGCCCGCGGCAAGCACCGAGTGCACCTGGATCTGCCGTCAGCACGTCCGTGGCGTGAACGTTCCTTGTCGGCGCCCGGCTCAGCGGACCCGAGCGCCGACAGGAGGCCCGCATGGCACGCACCCTGCCCGCGAACGCGGGTCGGCGCCGGCGTCAGCGGATGACGCGGCCGCGCAGCACGATCCGGGCCGGGCTGGCCAACACGTCGAGGTCCGCCCGCGGATCGGCGGCATAGCAGGCCAGGTCGGCCGGCGCGCCCTCGGCCAGCCCGGGCAGGCCGAGCCACCGCCGGGCCGCCCAGGAAC
>JBKOWA010000146.1:0-5640 GCA_046724155.1 Actinomycetota bacterium | reverse complement strand
CTGTACCTGATGTGCGACAACATCAAGCAGACGGTCGATGAGTTGACCGGACGGGGAGTGGAGTTCACCAGGCCGATCACCGACGCGGGATGGGGCCGGACGACGGCGCTTCGCCTTCCTGGCGGCGCTGACGTCGGTATTTATGAACCCAGGCATCCGACCGCCCACGACATCATCACCCCGTAGGTCGGGTGCAGCCTCGGTCGCTTGCCGGCGGGTTAGGGCCACGTGCGACGGTCGCATCGGATGGAGTGGGGTCGGTGTTTCCACGCCGCGGCGGCGCGGGGTTCGGCTGAGCCGGCGCCTCGGTGCGGTCGTCGTACTGCGGTTCGGCATCGACGGGCAGCTGCATGCCCGGGCCGGGCCACGGCGGCCGGTCTCGGCACCCGCGTCAGCGCAGGATCGAGACGGCGTCGACGGCGACCCGGGTGCCGCCGCCGGTGTGGCCGGCGATGCCGAGCGAGCGCACCTCGAGCACGTGCGAGGTGCTCGGGCTGAGGCCGTTGCGGAGGTAAAGCGGCTGGCGGGCCGCGGCGGTGCCCGCGCCAGGGCTGGTCACCGCGGCCCACCCGCCGCCGGCGACGCTGCGCTGGACGTCATGCCGCTGGATGCCGGCGCCGGCGCCGGCGCCGTCCTGGCTGGTCCACCGGATGCGCACCGGCGCGGTGGTGGTCCCGACCGGCTGCCCACTGGTGATGTCCGCCGCCGGGGCGGCGACGGTCGGCGCGGTCGCGTCGTCGGGCAGCAGCACGCCCAGGCCGCTGGTGTCGATGCGCCACTGGTGGGCGTCGGCGTCCACGGCGGTCCTGCCCGCGGTGTCGGTCACGATGACCCGGAACACATGCACGCCGTCGGCCAGACCGGCGAAGTCCCGGCTGCCGTACCGGTCGCCGAGCACGCCGCACTCGGCGTAGGGAGCGCCGTCCAGGCTGCACAGCGACCCGGGCCCCGCCAGTGCGCCGGGCCGATCCTGACCGGGCTGGCACGCTCGAACCGGTCGGAGTAGAACACCTCGGCGGCAGCGGCGCCGCGCAGGCAGGTCACCGGGACGGCCCCGAGGCGGGTCTCGAACACGTCCGTGCCGAGCCGGTCGGAGTGCCGCGGCCGTCCCGGTTCGATCCGGGTCCTCGGACATCGGCGGGGACCCGGGATGCCCCCCACCGGCATTCGCACTACGGTTTGGCTCCACGGAGCCTCAAACTCGGCAACAGCTCACCGCTGTCCACCAAGACCGACCTCACGCTACGCAGCCAGCCACCCCTGTCGAACCAAGCCCTTGGACTCCTGCTACGTATCACTACACTGTAGCCGTGACTTCCCCCAGGTCGGTGCGGTTCGACGGCGATGTGCTGAGCCGTCTGGATCGGTACGTGCGCAGCCATCCCGGCGCGTCCATGTCGTCGGTTACGAACCTGTTCGTGGACGAAGCCCTGCGCGCCGAGGAGCATCCCGGGATCACCTTCCGGCCCGGTCCGACCGGCCGCCGGGCAGGCCTCGTCGGCGGTCCCGATGTCTGGGAGGTCATCGACACGCTGCTCACCGTTCGCGAGCACGATCCCGAACTCGCCGAGGCCGCACTGGTGTCGGCGACCGCGGAGGCGATCGGGCTGCCGGAACGCAAGGTTCGGATCGCGGTTCGCTACTACGCGTCCTACCGTCACGAGGTCGACGAACGGATCGAAGCCAACCGGCAGGCCGCCCGCGAGGCGGAAGCTGCCTGGCAAACCGAGCAATCCCTGCTGCGGGGAAATCCTCGCGCATCGTGACCGCCCGCCTGCTGCTCGACGAAATGTACCCGCCGGCGCTGGCCGAAATGCTGTGGGACAAGGGGCACGACGTCCTGGCCGTGGCCGCCTCCGATGAGCTGACTGGTGCCGACGACACGACCGTTCTGGACGCCGCGGCGGCAGACAGCCGTTGCCTGGTGACCGAGAATGTCCGCGACTTCGCCGTGCTCGCCCGGCACACCACGCACGCCGGGCTCCTGTTCGCGAACCCCAGGCGTTGGCCGCGCACCCCCGACGGGATCCCGCGGCTGGCCGCCGTACTGCACGACATGATCAGCAACGGCAACCTGCCCGGCGAGGGCGAGGTTCGATGGCTGGGTTGAAGCACCTCCCGATGTGGCATCCGGGCCTCACCCAGCGCACGGTAGGCCTCACCCTGGCCGAAGCGGTGACGTCGGGGTGGCTCGATCCGGGTCTCACCGGACCTCGGCGGGGATCGGCGACCCTGGCCGTTGCCACTGGCGGGCAGGGATCAGAATCCAGTGCTCGGCACAGGCAGGAGTTCGGCACAGGCAGGTAACAGCGCAGGTCACCGGCCGGCTCAGTCGGTGACCGCTCCGCAGGTGATGTTGAGCGAGGTCGCGGTCATGGAGCGGGCCAGGTCGGAGGCCGCGAAGACAGCCACGTTGCCCACGTCGGCGAACGTCGCGGCCCGCTTGAGCATCGTCTTGCCGACGATCATGTCCGTGACGGCCTCGCGGCCCGCGAAGTCCGCGGGCAGGCTCTCGACGATGCCGCCGGTGTGCAGCGCCAGCACCCGGATGCCGTAGGCCCCGAGCTCGGCCGCCAGCTGGCGGCGGAGGAAGTCGACCGCGACGAGGGCGACCTGCAGGCCGCCGATCGGGTAGTCGCGGATCGGCTCGCCGCCGCCGTCGCCTCCGAACGTCAGGATGACACCCGACCGCTGCCGGATCATGTGCCGCGCCGCGGCACGGGCGGTGAGGAACGTGGACCTCGTCGCGATGCGGACCGGCCGTTCGAAGTCCTCCAGGGACATCTCGGCCAGCGGCGTGCCCTGGGCGTCGGCGATACCGATGACGTTGACGGAGATGTCAACGCTGCCGAAGCCCGCCGCCACCGCGTCGGCGTGCTCGTCGACCGCCGTCTCGTCGAGCGCATCGAGGACGGCCGTCTCGGCGAGGCCGCCGCTGGCGCGGATCCGGTCGGCGACCTCGTCGAGCGTCTTGCCCGTGCGGCCCGCGAGGTGGACCCTCGCCCCCTCCCGGGCGAAAGCGGTGGCGAGCGCGGTGCCGACCCGTCCCGCGGCGCCGTAGACGATGGCGTTCCTGCCTGCCAGCAACATGGTGTGCTCCTTCCTCTCGGTCAGTGCTCGATTCGATCAGTGCTCGATACGATCAGTGCTCGATCCCGGCGACGAGGTGTGCGAGCCACTCGTGCCAGCGCGGCGTTCCCGCGCGGCGACCGCGTCGGCGTCCGGGCCGTACAGGCGCCCGGTCACGTTGACCGACAGCGCGCCGGCGGCCATGGGGAAACTGGAGATCGCGAACAGTGCGGGGCACGGCTGCGCCGCACGCAGCAGCACGAAGTAGGGCCAGAGTTGCTCGATCGTCCCGCTGGCGTGCGGCGCGTTCTCCGGCGTGCGGAACGGCGCGCCCTCGGACCGCCCGCTCGCCGGTCCGGTGTGCCTAGCCTGCCTGGGTGTTGATGTTGGTGGTGATGAACTGCGCCGTGCCGGGCTTGGTCAGGACCGGGTCTGGCACCGGGCCGGCCGGGGTGGGTTGCATGGCCGGTGTCGAGACGGTGAACTTGGCGATGAACTGCTGGCCCTTGATCAGGATCGCCTTGCCGTTCTGCGTCAGCATGGTCTGGTTGGTCGGGGTCAAGGTGACCGAGACGGTGCCCACGCCCGGGGTCACGAACGGCGGCGCGGTGTAGGGCAGCGGCCCGGAGATGGCCGCAGGAAGCTCATCGCCGAGCAGGCAGGCCGGCACCCCGCCGACCGTCAGGGAGGTGCTGGAGCCGACCAGCGGCACCGGCGCCATCAGCATCGGCACGATCGCCGGCGGGGGGATCGTGATCTGGATCATGTCCCCGGTCCTGAGGATGAAGTCCTCCATCTCCCGCCTCCCCCTCGTGCCGACCGATGCCCGTGATGGTCGCAGCAGGCGCCCGCCCGGTCCAGGTACGAAAGGGCTGGGATCCCCGGCCACCGGACCCGTGACGCGGTGTCAGAACGTGAGGCGCAGGATCCGGTCGTCGTCCTCGGTGGGTGTGCCGCGGCCGTCGCGGTTGGAGGTGGTCACCCACAGCGAGCCGTCCGGCGCCTGCACCACCGTGCGCAGCCGGCCGTAGGCTCCCGCCAGCAGCGCCACCGGCGAACCGGCGCCGCCGGCGCCGTCCAGGCGCACCCGCCACAGCCGCTCGCCGCGCAACGCGGCCATGAACAGCTGGTCGCCGATGATCGCGATGCCGGAGGGCGAGGCCTCGTCGGTGGGCCAGGTGACCAGCGGCTCGGTGAACCGGGCGTCGTGGCCGACCCCCTCCACCACCGGCCAGCCGTAGTTGTGCCCGGCCTGGATGAGGTTCAGCTCATCGAACCGGTTCTGGCCGAACTCCGAGGCGTACAGCCGTCCGGCAGAGTCCCACGCCAGGCCCTGCACGTTGCGGTGCCCGTAGCTGTAGACCAGCGAGCCGGGAAACGGGTTGCCCGGCGCCGGCCTGCCCTCCGGCGTCATCCGCAGGATCTTGCCGTTCAGCGCGGACCGGTCCTGGGCCAGGTCCCGCTCGGCGGCATCGCCGACACCGGCGTACAGCATGCCGTCGGGACCGAAGGCGATCCGCCCGCCGTCATGGTTGGCGGCCTTGCGGATCCCGGTCAGGATCGGCTGCGGCCGCCCGCCCAGCCGGAAACGGACGATCCGGTTGTCCTGCTCGCCGGTGAAGTAGGCGTAGACCAGCCCGTCAGCGTGGTAGCCCGGGGAGACCGCCAGCCCCAGCAGCCCGCCCTCGCCGGTGTCACGCACCTCGGCCAGCCGCTGCACCTCGCTGACCGCACCAGCGGGTGTGACCCGCAGGATCCGCCCGGTCGGCCGCTCGGCGACCAGCGCGTCACCGCCCGGCAGGAACGCCACCCCCCACGGCACCTCCAGGTGACCGGCCACCACCCCCACCTGCGGCGTGCCGGTCGGTCCCGCGGACGGCACCGGGCCGGTGGAGGCCGGCGAGCCGGGGACCGAGGTGTCCGGCGGCGCACCGCCCCCGGGCGGCGTGGTCGGGGCGGCGCTGTCGCACCCGGACAGCGCGCACACCGCGGCCAGCACAACGACGGGCAGGAGCGGCACGGGCCTCATCCACCGCACGGTAGTCCCGCGGGGTCCCGGCCGACGCCGAAGGTAACGCGACCTGCGTCGGAACCTGGCTGGTCCGCGACTGAACGGAGCTACCCGCCGGCCGGATGGCCGAGAGGTGGCGCACCACCTCGATCTGCGCGGTGACATCGAGGTCCCGACGGCGCCGGGGTGCAGCCCCTACCAGGCGTCGAACGCGCCGCTCAACACCTCGGCCTGCAGCACTGTCTGGTGGATCCGCTGCAGGTCGGCGGAGGGCTCGAGTCCCAGCTCCTCGTTCAGCACCCGGCGGGCGTTATGGTAGGCGTCCAACGCGTCGACGCGGCGGCCCGAGCGGTGCAACGCGATCATGAGCTGGGCGTGCAGCCACTCGTGGTACGGGTGGGCCAGCACCAGGGACTTCAGCTCGGCGACCAGCTGACGGTGCCGGCCGAGCCGCATGTCGGCGCGCAGCCGCAGCTCCAGGGCGAGCATCTGCTTCTCCTCCAGGCCGGCAACGTGCGCGCGCAGGTGTACGCCGTGGTCGGTGTCGGGCAGTACCCGGC
>JBKOWA010000565.1:0-4803 GCA_046724155.1 Actinomycetota bacterium | reverse complement strand
GTGTTGGCCCGGTTCGCTGCGTTGCGGCCGGGTGAGCGGGGACAGATGCTCAGCACGTACGTGGCGGATGAGATCGGGGTGGCCGCGAAGTGGACCACCCGCTACGCCAACTCCCGGCTGGAGTTGGCCTACGCCCTGACCGGCCGGCTGCCGGGCACCCTGCACGCGTTGGAACGCGGGGAGGTTGACCTGCGGCGGGCGCAGAAGCTCGCTGAGATCACCGGTCCGCTGCCGGTCGCGGTGGCCCGGGCGGTCGAGGACGCGGTCCTGCCGGCCGCGGCGGGGCAGAACGTCAGCGAACTCGGCCGCGCCGCCCGTAAACAAGTCGCGTTGTTGGACCCGGAGGGTGCCGCGGCCCGGCATCGGGAGCGGAAGAAGGAACGTAAGGTCGAGAAGTACCCCGTCGAGGACGGCATGGCCGAGCTGTGCGCGACGTTGACCGCGCCAGAGGCCGAGGAGATCTACC
Source organism: Actinomycetota bacterium (assembly GCA_046724155.1). Taxonomy (GTDB): domain Bacteria; phylum Actinomycetota; class Actinomycetes; order Mycobacteriales; family JACQDL01; genus JBKOWA01. The sequence goes on along the minus strand of JBKOWA010000565.1, from coordinate 4,337 downwards.
ATACGTTGGATGTGTATGCCCGGGAGTGCAGGACCGAGGATGACCCCCGCACCGCGGACGAACGCCGTGCGGATGCGTTGTGTGACCTGATCCTGGACCCGCGTCTGCATCACACCACCGGCGGCGGTGGTGGTAGGGGTGGGGTGCAGGTCACGGTGCCGGCCACCATGCTGATGGGCCTGGATGACCAGCCCGGGGACCTGGCCGGCTACGGCCCGATCCCGGCCGAGTTGGCCCGGGAGCTAGCCGCGGAAGGGACCTGGCGGCGACTGGTCACCGACCCGCTGTCCGGGACACTGCTCGACTACGGCCGCACCACCTACCGGCCACCCGCCGGACTGGCCGACTTCGTCCGCGCCCGGGACCAGCGGTGCGTGTTCCCCGGCTGCTCCCGAGCGGCGAAGTACTGCGACCTCGACCACGGAACCTGCTACCCCGAAGGCACCACCTCGGCGTGTAACCTCGCCTGCGTGTGCAGGCGCCACCACAAGCTGAAGCACGAGAGCGAGTGGCAGCTCATCCGCGACGGCGACCGGTTCATCTGGATCGCACCCACCGGACTGCAATACGTCCGCGAACCCGAGCCGATCGCCACACCCCGCCAACCCCAGCCGGCCACACCCGAACGCGACGACCCACCATTCTGAGAACGACGCCCGAAGCGGCAGCTCCCAGAACGAGACACCGCAGCTGTGGCATGACACCGCAGCTGTGGCATGACACCGGAGCTGTGGCATGACACCGGAGCTGTGGCATGACACCGCAGCGGTGTCTCCCAGAATGAGGCACCGGGGCGGCTGTCAGGCGGCGGCGCCGCGATCCCGCACGCACTCAGCCACATTCCTCGCGATCCCACGCGCACTCGACCACGGCCGGGATAAACCGGGCACCGGCTGAGAGACTGTTGGGTATCCGGGTGGTCACGCTGCGAGTTGGCCTTCGATGGTGAGACGGCGGGCGGCTTCGCGTTCGGTGGCGTTGGTCCAGCGGGTGGTCTGGCCGGCGAGGCCGAGGGTCATGAGCCGGATCAAACGCTAGTTTGATCATGGCTTCGGAGTGGTCGGTGAGTCGTTCGTAGTCGCGGGCCAGTCGCCGGTTGCGGACCAGCCACCCGAAGGTCCGTTCGACCACCCAGCGGCGGGGTAGGACCTGGAAGCCCTTGACATCGTCACAGCGTTTGACGATCTGCAGGACCAGGCGCAGGGTGTCCTAGGAGCCCGCTGAATAAGTCGCGATCCGCGCCAACTGCACTCACAAAGCCGCAGGTCAGCGGCTCGCGGGTGGTTGGCGGTGCGGGTTATTCAGAGGCCTCCTAGGCCCAGACGACGAGGGTGGCACCGATGCGGTTGGCGTACCCGCCGTCGGCCCACACCAGGCTGATGCCGGGGAAACCGGGCGGCCCAGGCGCTGCAGGATCATCCGACCGCCGGGCCGGTCCTGGACCCAGGCGGAAGTGACCATCACGACCAGCAGCAGCCCGAGGGTGTCAGGCGATGAGGTGCCGCTTGCGGCCGGTGGTCTTCTTCCCGGCGTCGTAGCCGCGGTCCTGCCCGCCTTCGCTGCTTTTGATCGACTGGGCGCCCAGCACCGCAGCCGAGGGGCGGGGTCGCGGCCGGCGGCTGCCCGGACCTGCTCACGCAGCGCGTCGTGGACCCGGTCGAACGTCCCGTCCCTGCTCCACTTGCGGTACCACCGGTAACACGCGTCCCAGGCCAACAGGTCCCACGGGATCATCCGCCACTGACAACCCGAGCGGAGCACGTAGAAGATCCCGTCCAGCACCAGCCGGTCGTCGTACGTGCGGGCCGCTCCGCCTTAGCGCTGGTCACCGACCGGCATCAACGGCTGGAGAACCTCCCACATCTGATCGGTCAGGCTGGACGGATAGCATAGACAGCGGTCATCCCCGCTGCTGTCGCAGTTGCACACACAACGCGATCTTGGTGAGGATGATCTTTTGTTGTGGCGACACGCCGACCGTGACCGACACCACAACACCCTCTGCGACAAGACAGTTACCCAACAGTCTCTTAGAGCTTCTCCGCTCCGCTGTGACCCCGTTCCCTGTTCGCTGTGACCCGAGGAAGGATGCAGCATTCATGACGACCGTCGAGACCGTGCGCGGGCAGGTCGACTCCGCGGACCTGGGCACCACGCTGATGCACGAGCACGTCTTCGTGCTCAACGCCGACGTCCAGCTGAACCAGTGGGACGGGTGGGACGAGGAGGCCCGGGTCGCCGAGGCGGTCAAGAAGCTGACCGAGCTGAAGGCCCTCGGCGTGGACACGATCGTCGATCCCACCGTGATCGGCCTCGGCCGCTACCTGCCGCGGATCCAGCGGATCAACGAGCAGGTGGACATCAACATCGTTCCGGCCACCGGCATCTACACCTACAACGACATACCGTTCTACTTCTACTACCGCGGCCCGGCGCTGGACCCGTCCGCCCCGGACCCGACGGCGGACCTGTTCGTCAAGGACATCACCGAAGGGATCGCCGGCACCGGCGTGAAGGCGGCGTTCCTCAAGTGCGCGATCGACCACCAGGGGCTGACCCCCGGCGTGGAGCGGGTGATGCGGGCGGTGGCCGGGGCGCACCGGCAGACCGGGGTGCCGATCACCGTGCACACCCACCCGGGCAGCCGGCAGGGCCTGGTGGTCAAGCGGGTGCTGGGCGAGGAAGGGGTGGACTTCAGCCGGGTCGTGCTCGGCCACAGCGGCGACAGCACGGACGCCGACCACCTGGCGGAGCTGGCCGACGCGGGGTTCACCCTCGGCATGGACCGGTTCGGCATCGACCTGATCCTCGACTTCGAGTCGCGGGTGGGCATCGTGGCGGAGCTGTGCCGGCGCGGCTACGCCGGCAGCATGGTGCTGTCCCAGGACGCGTCCTGCTACATCGACTGGCTGGACCCGGCGGCACTGCCCCAGGTGCTGCCGAGGTGGACCTACACCCACATCCACGCCGACGTGCTGCCGGCGCTGCGGGCGGCCGGGGTGTCCGACGCCGACATCGACACCATGCTGGTCGCCAACCCGCGCCGCTACTTCGAGAACGTCGGGCCCTACTGACGGTCGCCCGTACCGACGAGCAGCGGTCGTGTCGTTGCAGCCATGGCTGCAACGGGTAGTAATGTGGTCGCAGCGGGTGATAACGGGCAGGCGCCGTGGCGTCCTGCCGGGCCGGCCGGCGCGGAGGTGAGGCGATGAGAAGCGCTGCCATAGCCGTTGCGGCCCTGCTGCTGGCAGGTGTGACAGCGTGCCAGCCGGTGCCGGACCAGGGCGGCGGCCATCCGGGGGCGTCACCCTCGGCGAGCCGGCCGCCCACAGCCGAGAAAGTATGCCTGAACGTGCCGTCACGGCACCTGGAGGTCTGCACCGCCTACGTCGCCAACGCCTCGTTCGCCGCCCGTTACCCGTACTACCAGCTCGGGCGCAGCACCAACCACACCGTCGCCAGCGCCGCCCTGGACCGGCTGGGGTCCCGCTACACCGACGCCGCCTACCGGTCACTGGTCCAGCAGACCGCCGGTTGGCCGACAGACGTGCACGTGTCCCTCCCCGACATCCACATCGACAGCGTGAGCGTGGCCGCGGACGACAGCAGCGCGGTGCTCCATACCCGGGAGACCTGGCGGGTGGTCGCCAACGGCGGTCGGGTCCTGTTCGCCGAGAACAACCAGCCGCACACCATCACCATGCGCCACGTGCCCGGCGTCGTCCTGCACAAGTGGGTGGTCACCGACATCCGCTGACCACTCTGCGCAGCTGCCGAGGGTGGACGGATACGCGCATAGACGTTGTGTCGTCCTGGTCAGACGGGGTCGCCAGCGCGAGCAGGGACAAGATACCGACCTCAGGGGGTCGGTAATACGTGCGTAGTATGGGGTCGTGGGTACGAGTGGCCAGGGTGGGCGCTGGACGCGCTTCGCGGCATCGAGCCGCATGAGGTCATCCAAGCGCTCAACGCCGATCGGCGCTGGCCGCGACGGGCAACCGGCCCGGGCGGAGTCGGTGTGCTGACCATCTGGGCACGCACCCGAGGCGGGCGACCGCTGGTCGTCGCCGTGCGCCAGACCGGCGAGTGGGACTGGCTGATCATCGGCGCCCGCGACATGCGCCACGCGGAGGTGGCAGAGTTCACCCGATGGGAGGAGGCAAGCCATGACTGACTTGCCACAGCGGAGCGAGGACGTACAGCCGTTCATGGACGGCCTCGAGTTCAGCGAGGAGGCGGCGCAGGTGCCACCGCCACCAGGCAGTGAGGTGATGGTGGTCCGTTCGTTGCGACTTTCCCTCGAGCTGGACACACGCCTGAAGGCTGTAGCTCAGGCG
>JBKOWA010000330.1:0-2036 GCA_046724155.1 Actinomycetota bacterium | reverse complement strand
GCTCAGCCCCGCCGGCCGAGCCCCGATGCAGGCTCCACGCGGATAGCCCGTAGGCGGCAGTGCCAGCGAGTGCCACCGCAGCCAGCCCGCCGGCCAGCGCGATCCGTCGCATCGTGCGTCCTCCCGGTTCGGTGCTTCGGTCGTCGCGAAGTGCTTCCCCGCGGACAGTTCTCCCAGCGACGGGTTGGCAGATCGTTGGCCGATTGTTCGAGCTTGGTGAAGGTTCCGGGGCGTCCCGGGGCGCGGGCTCAGTCCAGTGCGGCGAGGCCGGCCCGGAAGGTCAGCGTGTTTGTGCAGGTTGCCGGGGTGCCCCGGGGTGCGAACTCAGCGCAGAGCGGCGAGGCCGGCCAGGAAAGGCAGCGTGTTCGTGCAGGTTGCCGGGTGTCCCGGGGTGCGGGCTCAGCGCAGCGCCGCGAGGCCGGCCAGGAAGGTCAGCCGGTCGGTGGCGGGCAGCGCGGCGAACGGTGGCGCCGCTCGGCGGTTGGTGTCCGCCTCGATCTCCCGGTGCAGCGGGGAGTCGGCGGCCAGCGCCCGCACCGCGTCGGCGGACAGGCCACGGGCCGACCACGCGGCGGCGTGCGCGTCGGAGCGGTGGTACCGCAGCGCGGCCAGCCGGTTGAACAGCAGCAGGCCAGGCGGGTCTCCCGGGCGCTCGTACGGCGGCGCGAACGCGGTGAACGCCGGCCCGCCGGTGTCCGCGGCGGCGCCGAGCAGCGCATTCGTGGTATCGGCCAGCCAGGCCAGATCGGCGTCGACCGGTCGCGGCTGGTTCGCCGGCCAGAGCGCGCCGGTCACCCGGGCGTGCAGGTCGTAGACCTCGTTGAGGAAGTCGTGCAGCCGCTGGTCCGGGACGAGGCCGGCGTCCGTTGGCTCCAGCCACCCTCCGGCCACCAGCTCGTCCACCGCCGCCAGCACCCCCTCCGGCGGGTCGTAACGGGCGGCCAGCGGGAACGCCGCCCGCGCCAACGGGCCGCGGGGCAGTACGAACCGCAGCGTGACCAGCAGCGGGACGTGCGGGACAGCGCGCCGCAGCACGAGGTCCCGGCCGCCCTCGGTGCGGGACCGGTCGTGCACACTGGCGTGGACCCGGCTGATCGCGGGTGCGACCAGGGCAGCGAACCGCTCCGGTGCCAGGTCATCCATCCCATGCACCTTACCGGCCGGCCGGCGCCTGTGGCCCCTAACGCAGGCGCCTTGCCAGACGCTGACTGGGGCTATGCACCTTACTAGCCGGTCCGCGCCTGTGGACCCCTGACGCCGGTGGACCCTGACGCCGACGCCTTGCCACCCTCAGACTGGGCTACGCACCTTTACCGGCCGGTCCGCGCCGGTGGACCGGCCATCCGGTCCCGCCGCCCGTTGCTTGACCGGACCTGCCCGCCACAGGCCCGCCTCGGTCGGCCGGTGCGGTCACGGACGCGCCAGGCCGGCGGCCACCGGGCGAGTACTGTGCGTGGTCATGTTCGGCCGTCAACGCGATCCGCGGCAGGCCCGGTACCTGACCGTGGCCAGCCTGCGCTGGGTGATCCGGCACCGGGCGTGGACGCCCTGGTACCTGCGGCGGTACTGGCGGCTGCTGCTGTTCCGGCTGCGCAACCCGCACATCGTGACCGAGGGCATGGTCTTCCTGGGCAGGCGGGTCGATCTGTACGCGCGCCGCGGCTACGGCCGGCTGGTCATCGGCCGCTGGGTGCACATCGGCGACGGCAACGCCATCCGGGCGCACGAGGGGACCCTGCGGATCGGCGACAAGTGCGTGTTCGGCAAGGACAACACCGTCAACTGCTACCTGGACATCGAGTTCGGCGAGGCCACCATCGTGGCGGACTGGGTGTACATCTGCGACTTCGACCACGTGTTCTCCGACATCCACGTGCCGATCAAGGACCAGGGCATCGTGAAGTCGCCGGTCCGGATCGGCCCGGACGTGTGGATCGGCACCAAGGTGACCGTGCTGCGCGGCATCACGATCGGACGCGGCTGCGTGGTGGCCGCGAACGCGGTGGTGAACAAGGACCTGCCGCCGTACAGCGTCG
>JBKOWA010000029.1:0-4588 GCA_046724155.1 Actinomycetota bacterium | reverse complement strand
GCTGTGGCCCGTGGTGCCGGTGCCGCTGGACCTGGCCGGGCCGGCCGACCCGGCGCTGGTCGGGTACACCTCCGGCACCACCGGCGCGCCGAAGGGGGCGGTGCTCTCGCACGGCAACCTGCGCTCCGGCGCGGCGGCGCTGCTGGCGGCCTGGCGGTGGACCGCGGCGGACCGGCTGGTCTGCGCGCTGCCGCTGTTCCACATGCACGGGCTGGGCGTCGCAGTGAACGGCACGCTGCTCGCCGGGGCGGCCGTCGTGCTGCTGCCGAGGTTCGGCGTGGCGGAGGTGCTGGACGCGGTGCGCGAGCACCGGGCGAGCCTCTTCTTCGGCGTGCCGACGATGTACGCCCGGCTGGCCGGCTCACCCCGGGTCGGTGAGCTGGCGGCGCTGCGGCTCGCGGTGTCCGGCTCGGCGCCGCTGCCGGCGGACCTCTGGCACGCGCTGGCGGCCGGCAGCGGCCAGCGGGTGCTCGAGCGGTACGGGATGACCGAGACCGTGATGCTGACCTCCAACCCGTACGACGGCGAACGCCGGCCGGGGACCGTGGGCCGGCCGCTGCCGGGGGTCTCGGTGCGGCTCGAACCGGGCACCGGCGGGGTGGAGGTGCGCGGCCCGAACGTGTTCGCCGGGTACTGGGAGCGGCCGGAGGCGACCGCCGCGGCGTTCACCGCCGACGGCTGGTTCCGCACCGGCGATATCGGCGAGTGGTCGGCCGACGGGTACCTCTCGCTGGTCGGCCGGGCCACCGAGCTGATCATCTCCGGTGGGTTCAACGTCTACCCCCGCGAGGTGGAGGACGTGCTGCGCGGCCACCCCGCGGTGCGGGACGCCGCGGTGGTCGGCCAGCCCGACCCGGAGTGGGGCGAGGTGGTCACCGCCTACTGCGTCGGCGACCGGGTCCCGGACGAGGACCTGGCGGCCTGGTGCGCACACCGGCTGGCCGCGTTCAAGCGGCCCCGGCGCTGGATCTGGGTGGACGACCTGCCGCGCAACGCCATGGGCAAGGTGCTGCGGGCCGAGCTGCGGGCCGGCGGCTAGCGCAACGTGTGGACGCGACACACCCTTGCAGGGCAGGTCGCGCCCACGAGTCCCGGTTTCAGCGGGCGTTGCCGTAGACGCTGCCCAGCGCCGGCATGGGGGCCAGCAGCGCAGCGGCCACATGCGTGAAGTTGACCACCACGTGCGTGCCGTCGGCCGCGGCCACTGCCTGCGGCGTGTCGGCCAGCAGCAGCTTGGGCAGGTCCCGGTCCAGCTGCTCGGCGGCCTCGGCGGTGACCGCGATGCGGATCGGCTCGCCGCCGCCGACCAGGTGCAGTACCAGAGCGCGTCGTGACTCGGTCATAGCCCCAACACCAGCACGCCCGAGTGACGCCTGGCAAGATCGTTTCGCGCTAGGCGTACCCATCGGTAGCGTGAACGGATGAATACCGAACGGTTGGCGGCGTTGATCGGCACCCCGGTCGCCGCGGTCCGGCCCCTGGACGGCGGCAGCATCTGCCGCGCCGTGCGGGTCGAGCTTGCCGACGGACGGGCCGCGTTCGCCAAGACAGCGCGGGGCGCGGTGCCGTCCGGATTCTTCTGCGCCGAAGCGAACGGCCTGCGCTGGCTGGCGACCGCGGCCGGCGGCCCGCCGGTGCCCGAGGTGCTCGGCTACGACGACGAAGTGCTGGTGCTGAACTGGATCGACGAGGGCGAGTCCAGCGAGACGGCTGCGAGCCGGCTGGGCTGGGAGCTGGAGGCGTTGCACAGGTCCGGCGCGGACGGCTACGGGGCAGGCTGGGTCGGCTACATCGGCTCGGCTCCGATGGACAACACCCCCGAGCCGACCTGGCCGGAGTTCTACGGCGCCCGCCGGATCGCCCCGTACGTGCGGATGCTGCGCGACGACGGCACCCTGGACGGCACGACCGCGTTCGACCGGGTGATCGAACGGCTGCCGGAGCTGGCCGGTCCGGCCGAGCCACCCGCCCGGCTGCACGGCGACCTGTGGAACGGCAACCTGCTGTGGGGCACCGACGACCGGGCCCACCTGGTCGACCCCGCCGCACACGGTGGCCACCGGGAGACCGACCTGGCCATGCTGCGGTTGTTCGGGGCGCCACACCTGAAGCTGATCGTGGAGTCCTACGCCGAGGCGGCGGCCGAGCACGGCCGGCCGCTCGCCGACGGCGTCGACGACCGGGTTGAGCTGCACCAACTGTTCCCGCTGCTGGTGCATGCGGTCATCTTAGGCGGTGGTTAAGTGGGCCGAGCGGTCGGGGTGGCCAGACGGTACGCCGGTTGAGCCACCCGGATGGAGCAGCACGGACCCCCGATGTCCGTCGTGCCAAAGGCTGACACGACGGCTCACAATGGTGTAGACCATGGTCGCCGCGCACCGTGGCCCCGGATGCGGCGTCTCAGTGCACGATCAGCCTGCTCCTGACCCGTCCGGGAGCAGGGAGAGCCGCTCGGGGCGCGTGAGCGGCTCAAACGGAGGGCCCGTGCCGGAGCGGACCGGGCCCTCCGACCGTTCCCCGGCACCCCGAGGATCACCCGGCCCGTCACCGGACAGGCGCCGTATCGCCCCTTTAGCCCGAAGACCGGTCTGATCGGGTGACACTCGATATGGTTGGACCCGATCCGGTAGATATTGTGAGGTGCCGCACACCTCGAGAACCACGGTCCACCTGGTCCCGCACACCCATTGGGACCGCGAGTGGTACGAGCCGTTCCAGCGGTTCCGGCTGCGGCTGGTGGACCTGCTGGACGACGTGCTCGCCCGGGCCGAGGCCGACCCGCGCTTCCGCTTCACCCTCGACGGGCAGCTCGCCGCGGTGGACGACTACCTCGAGGTGCGGCCGGAGGCCACCGAGCGGGTGGTCGCGCTGGTCCGGCGCGGGCAGCTCGCCATCGGCCCGTGGCTGATCCTGGCCGACGAGTTCTGCTGCTCCGGGGAGAACCTGGCGCGCAACCTCGAGCTCGGCATCGCCCGGGCCGGCCAGCTCGGCGGCGCCATGCCGGTGGGCTACCTGCCGGACATGTTCGGCCACTGCGCCCAGCTGCCGCAGCTGCTGCGCCGGGCCGGCCTCGGGCAGGCCTGCCTGTGGCGCGGCGTGCCGTCGGCGGTGCAGCGGCACGCCTTCTCCTGGGAGGCACCGGACGGCTCCCAGGTGCGCTGCGAGTACCTGCCGGGCGGCTACGGCAACGCCGCCTACCTGCTCGCCGACCCGGCCACGGTGGCCGACCGTACCGCGGAGTTCGCCGGCCGGATGCGGCCGTGGTTCGGCCCCGACCCGGTGCTGGCCATGTTCGGCACGGACCACTCCGCACCGCTGCCCGGGCTGCTGGCGCTGGTGTCCACGCTGGACAGCTCGGACGCACCGTACCGGCTGCAGGTATGCACGCTGGCGGACTACCTCGCCCGGTTCGACGGCGAGTCCCTGGCGGACCTGCCGCTGTGGCGGGGCGAGCTGCGCAGCCACGCCCGGGCGAACATCCTGCCCGGCGTCCTGTCCGTGCGGGCCCACCTCAAGCGGGCGATGGCCGCCGCCGAGCGGATGGTCGAGCGGTACGCCGAGCCGCTGGCCGCGCTGTGGTCGGCGCAGTGGCCGGGCCGGTTCCTGGATATGGCCTGGCAGCGGCTGGTGGCCTCGTCCTGCCACGACTCGGTGACCGGGTGCGGGGTGGACGACACCGCGGTTCAGGTGGCCGCCCGGCTGGCCGAGGCCGAGCAGCTCGGGCAGGCGGTCCGGGACCGGGTGACCGCGGGGCTGGCCGCCGGCGTGCCGGGCGACGCCATCCTGGTGCTGAACCCGACCCCGGCCGCCCGCCACGGGCTGGTCCGGTTCGACGCGGTGCTGCCGGAGGACGCCGCGGAGGCGGTGCTGGAGCTGCCGGACGGCCACCGGCTGCCGACCCAGGAGGTGGACCGGCCGGCCCGGGAGCTGTTCGCGGGTGTGTTCCCGGCCGGCGCGCTGCGCGAGGCGGTGCTCCGGCGCAGCTTCGGTCAGGAGATGTTCAACCGGCGGATCCAGCGTTGGGAGCACGCCGTTGGGAAGCACGGCGACCGCACGGTGACGTTCCACGTCGGGCGGGTCGGCGACCCGGCGTTCGACATCGACAGCGCGGCGGACGAGATCGGCGCGCTGGCCCGGGCCGCCGGCGGGGAGTGGACCCTGCGGATCCTGGCCGAGCCGGTGCGCACCCTGCTCGCCGACATCGCCGTGCCCGCGCTGGGCTGGACCGCCGCCCGCCCGGTGGCCGGCCGCACCCGGCCGGCCCGTACCGTCTACGTGGGACAGTCCAGCCTGGACAACGGGTTGGTGCTGGTGACCGCACATGCCGACGGCTCGCTGCGGATCGCCGGCGCGGACGGGTCGGTGCTGGACGGGGTCGGCCGGATCGTGGACGGCGGGGACGCCGGCGACACGTACAACTACGCGCCGCCGGCGGTGGACACCCTGGTCGACCGGCCAGTGGGGGTGACCGTCGCGCCGGCCGAGGAGGGCCCGCTGCTCGGCGCCCTGGTGGTGACCCGGCTGTACCGCTGGCCGGCCGGGCTGGCGGCCGGCCGCGGCTCCCGCTCGGCGGAGACCGCGCTCGTCA
>JBKOWA010000272.1:0-4454 GCA_046724155.1 Actinomycetota bacterium | reverse complement strand
TTCTACGTCTTCTTCGAGGCCATGCTGGTGCCGATGTACTTCCTGATCGGCTCCTTCGGCGGCCCGCGCCGGCAGTACGCCGCGGTGAAGTTCTTCCTCTACAGCCTGGTCGGCGGCCTGCTGATGCTGGCCGCGGTGATCGGGCTGTTCGTGGTGAGCGGCAAGCCGCACGACGGGCACGGCACCTTCGCGTTCTCCGAGCTGGCCGGCATGGCGATGGACACGAACACCGAGCGCTGGCTGTTCCTCGGCTTCTTCATCGCATTCGCCATCAAGGCGCCGCTGGTGCCGTTCCACACCTGGCTGCCGGACGCCGGCGCGGAGGCCCCGGCGGGCGGTGCCGCGCTGCTGGTCGGCGTGCTGGACAAGGTCGGCACGTTCGGCTTCCTGCGGTACTGCCTGCCGCTGTTCCCGAACGCCTCCCGGTACTTCGCGCCGATGGTGCTGGTGCTGAGCGTGATCGGGGTGCTCTACGCGGCGCTGGTCGCGATGGGCCAGCGGGACATCAAGCGGCTGATCGCCTACACCTCGGTGGCGCACTTCGGCTTCATCGGGCTCGGCATCTTCGCGTTCACCTCGCAGGGCATGACCGGCGCGGTGTTCTACATGGTCAACCACGGGCTGGCCACCGGCGCGCTGTTCCTGGCCGCCGGGATGCTGATCGCCCGCGGCCGCAGCCGGGACATCCCGGACTACGGCGGGGTGGCCCGGACCCAGCCACTGCTCGGCGGTGCATTCCTGCTGGCCGGGCTGGCCAGCCTGGCGCTGCCGGGGATGAGCACGTTCGTCAGCGAGTTCCTGGTGCTGGTCGGCACCTTCACCCGGCACCGGACCTACGCGGTGCTCGCCACGGTCGGCATCGTGTTCGCCGCGCTGTACATCCTGATCATGTACCAGCGGGTGTTCCACGGTCCGCGCACCGAGCGGGCGGCCGGCTGGCGCGACCTGAGCCTGCGTGAGTCGCTGGCGGTGGCGCCGCTGTTCGTCTTGATCATCTTCCTCGGGATCTACCCCAAGCCGGTGCTGGATGTGATCAACCCGGCGGTGCAGGCGACCCTCACCGACATCCACCAGAGCGACCCGGCGCCGACGGTCACGGCTGAAACGGGAGGGACGCGGTGATCATCGCCGCCGCAGAGAAGATCACCGCGCCGTCGATCTCGTACTCGGGGCTGGCGCCGGTGCTGATCGTGCTGGGCGTGGCCAGCGTCGGGGTGCTGGTGGAGGCGTTCGTGCCGCGTGCGCAGCGCTACCTGGTGCAGGTGGTGCTGGCCGCGGCGGGCTGCGCGGCGGCCCTGGTCGCGGTCGCGCTGCTGGCCGGCCGGCACGAGGTCACCGCCGCCGGTGCGGTCGCCATCGACGGCATGACGCTGTTCCTGCAGGGCGTGCTCGCGGCGCTCGGGCTGCTGTGCATGCTGCTGCTCGGCGAGCGCTCGGTGGACACCGGCGGCGCGCTGGTCGCCCAGGCCGCGCTGGTCGCCGGCACCGCGCCGGACCGCCGGCAGGCCACCGAGCGGACGATGCAGACCGAGGCGTTCCCGCTGGCCATGTTCGCGCTCGGCGGCATGATGCTGTTCCCGGCGTCGAACAACCTGCTGCTGATGTTCGTCGCGCTGGAGGTGCTGAGCCTGCCGCTGTACCTGCTGGCCGGGCTGGCCCGGCGGCGCCGGCTGCTGTCCCAGGAGGCGGCGGTCAAGTACTTCCTGCTCGGCGCGTTCGCCTCGGCGTTCTTCCTGTACGGCGTCGCGCTGGTGTACGGCTTCGCCGGCTCGGTCAACCTGCCGGACGTGCTGCGCGCGATCAGCGGCTCCGAACGCAGCGACATCCTGCTGTTCCTCGGGCTGGCCCTGCTGGTGATCGGCCTGCTGTTCAAGGCCGGCGTGGCCCCGTTCCACACCTGGACGCCGGACGTCTACCAGGGCGCGCCCACCCCGGTCACCGCGCTGATGGCGTCCTGCACGAAGATCGCGGCGTTCGGCGCCATCCTGCGGGTGCTGTACGTCGGGTTCGCCCCCACCGGCTGGGACTGGCGGCCACTGGTGTGGGGGGTGGCGATCATCTCGATGGTGGTCGGCGCGATCTTCGGGCTGACCCAGACCGACATCAAGCGCCTGCTGGCGTACTCCTCGATCGCGCACGCCGGGTTCGTCCTGGTCGGCCTGGTCGCGCTGAGCCCGCAGGGCCTGAAGGGCGTGCTGTTCTACCTGCTGGCCTACGGCTTCGCCACGCTCGGCGCGTTCGGCGTGGTGACCCTGGTCCGGGCCTCGGACGGGGAGGCCACCCACCTGTCGCAGTGGTCCGGGCTGGCCCGCCGCTCGCCGCTGCTGGCCGCGCTGTTCACGCTGTTCCTGCTCGCCTTCGCCGGGATCCCGCTGACCAGCGGGTTCACCGGAAAGTTCGTGGTGTTCCAGGCCGGCTGGGCCAGCGCCGGGCCGCTGGTCGTGGTCGCCCTGCTGGCCTCGGCGGTGGCCGCGTTCTACTACGTCCGGGTGATCGTGCTGATGTACTTCTCGGAGCCCGCCGAGCGTGGCCCGACGATCGCGGTGCCGAGCGCGCTGACCACGGTCGCGCTGACCGTTGCGGCGGCGATGACCCTGGTCCTCGGCATCATCCCGCAGCCGCTGCTGGACCTGGCCGACAAGGCCGCGCACCTGGTCGGCTGATGACCGGTATCCCCGGGCTGGAGTTCAGCGACCCCGAGTTGGAGGGGGCGGTCCGGTCCGGGCTCGACCGCGTCGAGAAGGCCCTGCGGGCGGCGGTGAGCAGCGACTTCCCGCTGGTGGCGGAGGCGGCCCGGCACCTGGTGGAGGCCGGCGGCAAGCGGTTCCGCCCGGTGCTCACGCTGCTGGCCTCGCACTTCGGTGCCGAGCCGGACAGCGACCGGGTGGTGGCGGCGTCGGTGGTGGTGGAGCTCACCCACCTCGGAACGCTCTACCACGACGACGTGATGGACGAGGCGACGGTGCGCCGGGGCGCGGTATCGGCGAACGCCCGGTGGGGGAACGCCCTGGCCATCCTCACCGGCGACTTCCTGTTCGCCCGGGCCTCGGACGTGCTGGCCGACCTCGGGCCGGAGGCGGTGCGGATCCAGGCGCGCACGTTCGCCCGGCTGGTCACCGGGCAGATCCGGGAGACGGCGGGCTCCGGCGAGGCCGACCCGGTCGAGCACTACCTGTCGGTGCTGGCCGACAAGACCGGCTCGCTGATCGCCACCTCGGCGCTGCTCGGGGCGCACCTGTCGGGCGCGGAGCCGGGCACCGAGGAGGGCCTGCGGCGGTACGGGGAGACGATCGGGGTGGCGTTCCAGATCTCCGACGACCTGCTGGACGTGGCCTCGGACCCGGCCGAGTCGGGGAAGACCCCGGGCACCGACCTGCGGGAAGGGGTACGCACCCTGCCCGTGCTGTACGCGCTGGCCTCGGCCGACCCGGCGGAGGCGCGGCTGCGTGAGCTGCTGTCCGGGCCGCTGACCGACAACGGGCGGCACGCCGAGGCGCTGTCCCTGCTGCGCGGCTCACCCGCCATGACCGCGGCCCGGGACGTGCTCGCCAGCTACGCGGACTCGGCCCGCGCCGAGCTGGCGAGCCTGCCCGACCTGCCGGCCCGCCGGGCGCTGGAGTCGCTGGCCGGCTTCGTCCTCGACCGCACCAGCTGACCGGCGGCGGATCGGTGGACTGCGTCTTCTGCCAGATCGTGGCCGGCCGGGCCGCGGCCAGCCTGGTGTACGCCGACGACCTGGTGCTGGCGTTCTGCGACATCGAGCCGTTCACCGCGGGCCACACCCTGGTCGTCCCGCGCCGGCACGCCACCGGCCTGTCCGATGTGGACGATGCCAGCGCCGGCCGGATGTTCGAGGTGGGCCGGCAGGTGGCCGCCGCCGCCCGGGCCACCCTGCACTGCCCCGGTGTCAACCTGTTCCTCGCCGACGGCGCCGCCGCCTGGCAGACCGTGTTCCACCTGCACCTGCACGTGATCCCGCGCTGGGGCCGGTCGGACGGGATGCGTCTACGCGCCCAGCAGACCCACCCCAACCGCACCGAGCTGGACCGAGTCGCCCGCCAGCTCGCCACCGGGCTGTCTCCTTGAGCTCCTTGGGTGGTTCAGAGGAGCCGGTCGAGGTCGAGGTACACCGGGAACGGCTAGCTACAGTTGCCCGTTCCCGGCGATCCCGGCTATGCGGCGGCAGGGTCCAGGATGGCGACGGCAGCCGCGTCGGCCGGCTCCGGTACCGGGTGCCCAGCCGCGCGCAGCAGCACAAGGTGCTCGGACATCGCCTCGAGCATCACCCGCTCGGTCTCGTCACGGGTGTCGCCGGCCGCCACCACCCCAGGCAAGTCAGGCGAGTACGCAGAGTAGCCAGACTCGTCATCGCCCTCGAAGACGACTACGTAACCCCTCATGGCCGCTCCCTTCGCAACCCAGCTTGCTTCAGGATGCTCGCTTCGGTCTTCGGC
>JBKOWA010000206.1:0-6745 GCA_046724155.1 Actinomycetota bacterium | reverse complement strand
ATGTCGTCGTGTACCAGGCTTGCCGTGTGCCCGCATTCGGTGCTGATGGCGGCCGGCAGGACGCTGGCCACCGACCCGCCCACGGCGAGCGCGCTCACCAACAGCATCGTTGGCCGGAAGAGCTTTCCGGCGGGCAGCAGGGCGTGCCGGCACGCCTCGTCGATGAAGACGCGCCCGGTGCTGGTTGCCCAGCGCCGCTGGAGACTATCGACGATCATCTCCCGCCATGGCGCATAATCATCGCCCGCGGCGGGGAAATTCCTGACGGGTCGGTCGAGGCCGATATCGTGCATCCGGATGATCACCCCCCTTGAGAATGGCTCAAGTCTCCCCAGTGCGTCGGTGGGCGCGCAATAGTGCGGATTACCGGATCCGGCTAGGTAGATCGCGGGGTAGATCGCTGAGGGACAGCCCGGCTTCGGCCCAACCTCCGTCACAGTACGACGTAGCGCAGGTGCTACGGAAATCTTCTGCGCTGGCGGCGCCGGCTAACTAACCAGCCAGGACCTGGCGGACCTCGTGGGCGATCTGCAGGTCTTCGCGGGCGGCGACCACCAGGACCTCGACCGTGCCGGTGCCGATCCGGCGGTCGCCGGTGCCGGCGTTGCGGGCCGGGTCGACCGTCACCCCGAGGAAGCCCAGCCCCTCGGCGGCTTGCTGCCGCACCACCGGCGAGTTCTCCCCCACCCCGCCGGTGAACACCACCGCGTCCAGGCCGCTCATTGCGGCGGCCATGGCGGCGATCGAGCAGCGCAGCCGGTGCAGGTACACCTCCAGCGCCAGCCGGGCCTCGCCGTCACCATCATCCGCACGCGCCAGCAGCTCGCGCATGTCCGCGGTGCCGGCCAGGCCGAGCAGCCCGGAGCGGTGTGTCAGGGTGGCGGCCAGCTCGGCCGGCGGCATCCCGGCGTGCTCCTCCAGCCACAGCACCAACCCCGGGTCGAGGCTCCCGCAGCGGGTGGCCATCACCAGGCCCTCCAGCGGCGTGAAGCCCATCGTGGTGTCCACCGACCGGCCGTGCCGCACCGCGGCCAGCGAGGCGCCGGAGCCGATGTGGCAGGTCACCGTGCGCAGCTCGGTGACCGGGCGGTCCAGCAGCTCGGCCGCCCGCCGGGCCGCGTACCCGTGGGAGAGCCCGTGGAAGCCGTACCGCCGCAGGTTCCAGCGCCGGCGCCACTCGGCGGGCAGCGCGTACGTCGACGCCGCGGCCGGCATGCCGGCATGGAACGCGGTGTCGAAGCAGGCCACCGCCGGCACGCCCGGCAGCACCTCGCCGACCGCGGCCAGCGCGGCCAGCGACTGCGGCTGGTGCAGCGGGGCCAGGTCGGTCAGCGCCCGCAGCCGGGCCACCACACCGGCGTCGAGCAGCACCGGTGCGTGGAAGTCGGTGCCGCCGTGCACGATGCGGTGCCCGACCGCGTCCACCATGCCGGCATCGGCGATGGCCTTGGCGACCGCCTCCCGGTCGGCCTGCCCGCGGCTGGCCGGCAGGTCGGTGGACGCCACCACCCGGTCGTCCGGGTCCAGCACCCGCAGCTTCAGGCTGCTGGACCCGGCGTTGACCACCAGGATGCGCATCAGTACGGCCAGGTCCAGCCGCTGATCGCCGGGTCGTCCTCGCCGTGCTCCCGGGTGTAGGCGCGGGCCCGCATCCGCAGGTCGCCCATCAGCTGCCGGACGTGGCCGGCCCGGGCGGCCAGCCCCGGCACCCGGTCGATCACGTCCCGGACCAGGTGGAAGCGGTCCAGGTCGTTCAGCATCACCATGTCGAACGGCGTGGTGGTGGTGCCCTCCTCCTTGTATCCGCGCACGTGCAGGTTGGCGTGGCCGTTGCGGCGGTAGGACAGCCGGTGGATCAGCCACGGGTACCCGTGGTAGGCGAAGATCACCGGCCGGTCCGCGGTGAACAGCGAGTCGTACTCGGCGTCCGTCATGCCGTGCGGGTGCTCGCCCGCGGGCTGCAGCCGCATCAGGTCCACCACGTTGATCACCCGCACCTTGAGGTCGGGCAGGTGCTGCCGGATCAGGTCGACCGCGGCCAGCGTCTCCATGGTGGGGGTGTCGCCGGCGCAGGCCATCACCACGTCCGGCTGGCCGTCGTCGTCGTTGCTGGCCCAGTCCCAGATGCCGACGCCACGGGCGCAGTGGATCATCGCGTCGTCCATCGACAGGTAGGCCAGCGCGGGCTGCTTGCCGGCCACGATCACGTTCACGTAGTGCCGGCTGCGCAGGCAGTGGTCGGCCACCGACAGCAGGGTGTTGGTGTCCGGCGGCAGGTAGACCCGGACCACCTCCGCCTTCTTGTTCACCACGTGGTCGATGAACCCCGGGTCCTGGTGCGAGAACCCGTTGTGGTCCTGCCGCCAGACGAGCGAGGACAGCAGGTAGTTCAGCGAGGCCAGCTCGCGCCGCCAGGGGATGCCGCGGGTCACCTTCAGCCACTTGGCGTGCTGGTTGAACATCGAGTCCACGATGTGGATGAACGCCTCGTAGCAGTTGAACAGCCCGTGCCGGCCGGTGAGCAGGTAGCCCTCGAGCCAGCCCTGGCACTGGTGCTCGCTCAGCACCTCCATCACCCGGCCGTCCGGTGCCAGGTGGTCGTCGGTGGGCAGGATCTGCGCGCCGAACGTCCGGTCGGTGGCCTCGAACACCGCGCCCAGCCGGTTGGACGCGGTCTCGTCCGGCCCGAACAGCCGGAAGTTGTCCGGGTTGGCCCGCATGACGTCGCGCAGGAACGCGCCGAGCGCCCGGGTGGCCTCGCTCAGCGTGGTACCCGGCTTCGACACCTCCACCGCGTAGTCGCGGAAGTCCGGCAACGCCAGGTCGCGCAGCAGCAGGCCGCCGTTGCCGTGCGGGTTGGCGCTCGTCCGGCGGTGCTGTTTCGGCGGCAGCGCGGCCAGCTCCTCCACCAGCGCGCCACGCTCGTCGAACAGCTCCTCGGGCCGGTAGCCGCGCAGCCAGCTCTCGAGCAGGCGCAGGTGCTCGGGATTGGTCCGGACCTGCGCGAACGGCACCTGGTGCGACCGCCAGGTGCCCTCGACCGGCAGCCCGTCCACCTCGGCCGGGCCGGTCCAGCCCTTCGGGGTACGGAAGACGATCATCGGCCAGCGCGGCCGCTCGCTGCTGCCCCCGCCGCGGGCGGCCTGCTGGATCTCCCCGATCTCCGCGACGATCTGGTCCATGGTGGCCGCCAGCTGCTGGTGCACCGCGGCCGGCTGGTCCCCCTCGACCACGTACACGTGGTGGCCGTAGCCCTCGAACAGCTTGCGCAGCTCGTCGTCCGGGATCCGGGCCAGCACCGTCGGGTTGGCGATCTTGTAGCCGTTCAGGTGCAGGATCGGCAGCACCGCGCCGTCGTTCACCGGGTTCAGGAACTTGTTGGAGTGCCAGCTCGTGGCCAGCGGCCCGGTCTCCGCCTCGCCGTCGCCGACCACGCAGCACACCAGCAGGTCGGGGTTGTCGAACGCGGCGCCGTAGGCGTGCGACAGCGCGTACCCCAGCTCGCCGCCCTCGTGGATCGACCCCGGCCGCTCCGGCGAGTCGTGGCTGGGGATCCCGCCAGGGAAGGAGAACTGCCGGAACAGCCTGCGGATGCCCTCGGCGTCCCGGCCGATGTTCGGGTAGACCTCGGAGTAGGTGCCCTCCAGGTAGGCGTTGGCCACCAGGCCGGGGCCGCCGTGCCCGGGGCCGGTGACGTAGATGGCGTTCAGGTCCCAGTTGCGGATCACCCGGTTGAGGTGGGCGTAGATGAAGTTCAGCCCGGGCGTGGTCCCCCAGTGGCCGAGCAGCCGGGGCTTGACGTGCTCCGGCCGCAGCGGCTCGCGCAGCAGCGGGTTGTCCAGCAGGTAGATCTGGCCCACGGACAGGTAGTTGGCGGCCCGCCAGTAGGCGTCGATCAACCGGAGCTCGTCCTCCGCCAGCGGGTCACGCCCGCCGGTGTCCGCCCTGGTCCCGCCGGTGTCCGGTGTCGCCATCTGAGTCCTCCTCCGAACCGATCCATCCGGTGGCGCGCGGCCCCGGCGGGGTGCGCGATCCGACGTCGGGCGCCAGTCTTGCCCAGGGTGCCGGGACATGCATCCACCCCGGCGGGGGAGGTCGGCGCAACTTGTGGACGTGACAGGCCCTTGTAGGGCGTGTCGTGTCCACAAGTTTCCGCGACCGGACCCGCTACGCCCCCGATCGGGCAGACTTCCCGCATGACCCGACCTCTGCAGCACCTCAGAAAGTCGGCGGCCCGCGGGGAGGTGGCGGACGCCCGTGGGGGACCGGGTGCCGGTGGGGAGCCGGGCACCGGCGGGGAGTCCGGCGCCGGAGGGGAGCCGGCGGCCCCGCCGGCGCGCACCGCGGCGGCCCAGCCAGACCTGGACAACCTGACGGCGCAGTCGCTGCCAGCGCTCGACTGGCAGGCACCGGAGGTCATGACCACCCTCGACGCGCTCTTCCGGTGGGTGGAGGCCGGGGCGATCGACGCCTACTCGTGGTACCTGCGGGAGAAGGAGAAGAAGTCGCGGGCGTCGAAGGTGCTGCGGATCAGCGCCGTCGTGGCGATCGCGCTCGGCGGCACGATCCCGGTGCTTGCCCTGATCCTCGGGCCACACCTGAACGCCGAATGGGGTTTCGTCGTGCTGGCGCTCGGCGCGGCGATCCTGCTGCTCGACCGCGCCTTCGGCTTCTCCCGGAGCTGGGCCCGCTACGTGGCCACCGCGATGGAGATCAAGGCGGTGCTGACCAGGGCGCAGCTGCGCTGGGCCAAGCGCTGGGCCACCGGATCCGGCACGGACAATACGGCGGTCGCCGAGGCGCTGGCCGAGATCGAGGAGTTCGCCGCCCAGGTCAGCGAACTCATCAACCAGGAGACCGCGGAATGGGCCAGCGAGGTGCACGACTCGCTGGCCGAGCTCGGTCAGAACCTGGACACCAGACCCGTTCGCTGAGGACTCCGCGGTCAGCCCACCGCAGGCAGCACTGCCAGCCCGCGCTCGGCGGCGACCTGCGCCAGCCGGGCATCGAAGGTCGCGAGCTTCGAGGCGCTCAGCCTTTCGGCGGCCAGCAGCACGCAGCAGTCGGGCATCTTCAGACCGGTGTGCGCGCGGATCTCGGCCAACCGCGGCGCCTCGACGCCCATGATCGGCACGGTGGTGATCTCCAGTTGGCCGACCAGGATATCGATCACAAGGTCCGCGGCGCCGCGGGTCACCGGGCGGACCAGTGTTTCGGCCAGGGCCAGCGCACTGGTGGCGAACGGGCTGCCGGCCTGGTCGCGCAGGAGCGCGGCGGCAGGAGCGTGCTGCGGATCTGTGTCGTCGAGGTAGGCGATCAGGACCGTCGCGTCGAGGACGATCACTCCGGCCACTCCTGGTGCAGTGACTCCAGGTAGCCCGGCTCGTAGGCGCCGGAGAGCGCACCCGCGTTCGCGGCTATGACCTGACGACGATGCTCAACATCGCCACGCAGCGCCCGCTGCCCTTCGTGGATCAGGTGGTACAGCAGCTGAGTAGGCGTCTCACCCGGCCAGTGCCGAGCTGCGACCGCGAGTGCCGACTGCACTTCGTCGGTCATCGTGATCATGTACCGCTGGCGGCCCGTCGGCATGTCCCACACGCTAACCAGCGTGCAACACCAGGTGCAACACCGTCCACCTCGAAACGGGGCTTCGACCACCAGTCGTTCGTCGCCACAAGATCATCGGCGGCTTACGCTACGCAGAGGCATGCCAGGCTGGACGGCATGGCCGCACCGGCGCTGGTCCTCTGGGACATCGACCACACCCTCGTCGAGACCCGCGGCGTCGGCCGCAAGCTGTACCGGGCGGCGTTCGAGGAGATCACCGGCCGGCGGATGGAGCACAAGCCCAAACTCACGGGCCGGACCGAGCCCGCCATCCTGACCGACACCCTGACGCTCAACGGCCTGGAGCCCAGCGACGACTACCAGGCCAGGTACGCCGAGGCGCTGGCCCGGCAGTACGAACACCGCACCGACCGACTGCTGAAGCGCGGACGAGCGCTACCTGGTGCCCGCGAGGCGCTGGCCGCCCTGGCAGAGCAGCCGGACGTGATCCAGTCGGTGCTGACCGGCAACCTGCGCGCGGTTGCGCTCATCAAGCTGCGGGTCTTCGAGCTGGACGGCTTCGTTGACCTCGAGGTCGGCGCCTATGGGGACGACGAGGCCTACCGGCCCAATCTGGTGGCAGTCGCCCAGCAGCGCGCGGGCGCCAGGTACGGTGCCTACTTCACCCGCAGCAACACCGTGATCGTGGGCGACAGCCCGGGAGACGTGGAGGCGGGGCGCATAGGCGGAGCCAGGGTCATCGGGGTGGCGAGCGGGAAGAGCAGCGTGGCGGAGCTGCGGGCGGCCGGAGCAGACCGGGTCGTCAGTGACCTCACTGATATCTCGCCACTCACGAATCTTCTGGCAACCCGCGCGCTCTGATCTCCCGGCGATCCACCCAGGGCACGTCACAACAACCCAGCCACCCACCTCGGCGGTCCGCGGCGAAGCCTCGTTAGCGAGTTGGGTCGAAGGGGTTGAGCAGCGCTATGCCGGCACGCTTCACGTCAGTGGCGTTCCGCGTTACGAAAGTCATGCCGTGCACCTTCGCGGTGGCCGCCAGCAGCCCGTCGATCGGCGCGATTGGATCAGGTACGTTCAGCCGTCCCCACTCTTGGGCGATCTCGCTGGTAATCGGCAGGATGCGGTCTGTATAGATGCTCAGCAGGCGGTTCAGCCATGCGTCCAGGCGCCC
>JBKOWA010000299.1:0-6622 GCA_046724155.1 Actinomycetota bacterium | reverse complement strand
GACCTGGTCAGCGAGCAGTGGCACCGCGAGCTGTAGCGGCCGACCGGGGCGGCCCGCGGCCCCTCGTCCATCCGCGGCCCCTCGTCCATCCAGGGACCCTGGGCGCACCGGCGGCAGGTGCCGTGGGCGGGCGTCTACGCTGGCGCCGTGCAGACCACGCCCCCACCGCTCGAGCCTCGGGCGCCGGAGCGCGCGCAACCGGGGTTGCTGGTGCTGATCGCGGGGCTGGGCGGGACCCTGGTCGCGCTGTTCGGGCTCCCGTTGCAGGCCACCGCGACCTCCTTCGGCGACGGCTACTACTTCGGTGACATCCGGCGGTACAGCCACCCGGCCCTGCTGGCCAAGATCATCATGAGCCCGGACGCCATAGCCTGGTGGACCTACCTGGGCTACCTGCTCGCCGGGCTGCTGGTCCTGCTGGTCGCGGTCACCGCGGCGGTCCCGGCGGTGCGCCGGTCGGTCGCCCAGGTCGCCGCCGCGCTCGGCGTGGCGACGGCGGCGATCTACACCATCGCGCTGATCCAGACCAGCCACCTGGCGCAGGTGGTCGAGACCGGCCAGCGGACCGGCACCTCGTTCGATGCCGCCCGCTACGGGGTCTGGGCGGCCTACGCCGGGCTGGTCGTGCTGGTTGCCGGCGCCATCCTCGTGGTGGCGACCACGCCGCTCAGCCCGGTCCCGGCGGTCGCAGCGGCCGAGCCGGACCGGACGGACGCGGCTGCCGAGCCGGACCGAACGGACAGGGCGACCGAGCCGGACAGCGCGGACCGGGTAGTCGGGCCGGACGACGCGGGCCGAGCCGCAGAGCCGGACGACGCGGGTGGCGCGCCCGAGGCTGCCGAGCCGGATGGCGCGGCCGGGCCGGACGGTACGAACCGGGCAGCCGGGCCGGACAGTGCTGCGGACCGGGCAGCCGGGCCGGACAGTGCTGCGGACCGGGCGGCCGACCGGGAAGGTGCTGACCCGGCTACCGGAGCCCGCTGAGCCGGTCGAACACCGAGCCGAGCCGCTCGACGTACCGCTCCGGCCGCATCACCTCGGCCAGCCGGGCCTCGTCCAGCTTGGCACCCGATGCCCCGGCCGCCTCCCGCAGCGTGTCCGCGAAGGGCAGGCCGGTGTCCCAGGTCTGCATCGCCGCGCCCTGCACGAGGGCGTAGGCGTCCTCCCGGGACAGCCCGGCGTCGACCAGGTCGAGCAGCACCGCCGAGGTGTAGATCAGGCCGCCGGTGGACTCCAGGTTGGCCCGCATCCGGTCGGCGTCCACCACCAGGCCGGTGACCAGCCGGGTGGTCAGGTGCAGCAGGTAGTCGGTGCCGATGGCGGCGGTGGGCAGCGCGACCCGTTCCACCGAGGAGTGCGAGATGTCCCGTTCGTGCCACAGCGGGATACCCTCCAGCACCGGCACCGCCTGCGCCCGCACGATCCGGGCCAGCCCGCAGATGCGCTCCGCCATGATCGGGTTCCGCTTGTGCGGCATGGCCGAGGACCCCTTCTGGCCTCGGCCGAACGGCTCGGCCAGCTCCCGCACCTCGGTCCGCTGCCCGTGCCGCACCTCCAGCGCGACCGCCTCGCACACCGTTGCGATGATCCCGAGCGCGTTCACCCACTCCGCGACACCGTCCCGGAGCACCACCTGGGTGGCCACGTCCGCCGGGCGCAGCCCCAGGTGGTCGGCCACGTACCGCTCCACGGCGGGGTCGATGTTGGAGTACGTGCCCACCACGCCGGACACCTTGGCCACCGCGACCGCCTGCCGGGCGTGCCGCAGCCGGTCCCGGGACCGGGCCATCGCGAAGGCGAGGTCGGCGACCCGGTGCCCGAACACGTCCGGCTCGGCGTGCACGCCGTGGGTGCGGCCGACCCGCAGCGTGTCCCGGTGCGCCAGCCCGAGGTCGCGCAGCGTGGCGACCAGCGGGTCCGCCTTCGCCAGCAGCAGGTCGGTGGCCTCCACCAGCTGCCCGGCCAGCGCGGTGTCCAGCAGGTCGGAGGAGGTCATGCCGAAGTGCACGTACGCGGCCGCCTCCCGCGGCGTGGTGTTGTCCGCCCAGGCGGACAGGAACGCGATCACGTCGTGCTCGGTGACCGCCTCGATCGCCGCCACCGCCCCGGGGGTCGGGGGCGGCGCGGCCCGCACCGGCTCCACCACCCAGGCGGGTACCGTCCCGGCGTCGGCGTGCGCCTGCAGCACCAGCGTCTCCACCCGGCACCACAGCTCGTACTTGTGCCCGTCGGACCAGATCCGACCCATCTCCGGCAGCGTGTAGCGTTCGATCACCGGGCCGATTCTTCCAGCCCGTCAAGCACCGGAGAATTTTTTCGGGGTGGCCGCGCCCCGGCCAGCGGCACCTCGACCACTGCCGGGGCTGCCGCCCGAAGTACACCGAGCGGCGGGCGGGCCATTGCGGGGTGTCCGACCTCTACCGGACCGGCGGCAGGTAGAGCAGCGCGTCCGGGTCGGTGACCAGTGCGAGCATCTCGTCGACGCCCGGCGCCAGGCCGTGAACAGCCGGCACAGCGCGTCCTGCACGAGGTCGTCCGCGCGGCCCCAGTCCCCGCACAGCAGGTACGCGGTGCGGCGCAGCGCGGCGCTGTGCCCGACGACGTACTCCCGGAACTGCCTCTCCTCGTCCGATCGCACCGCGCCCTCCGGCTGCTCGACGCTGCTACCTGGTTAAAAGGGGCCGAGCCCGTTCCAGGTTGCACGCCCTGAACTACCGAGCAGCAAGATTTGCCGGGCGGTCCGGTCAGCAGGGCACCCGGCGCCGGCATGAGCCAGCCGGGTCACCCGGCAGCGGCGGCCGCGGTCGAGTGTCTGCGGGACTACGGCTGGTCGGAGACACCACCACGGTGGTCGCCGGGTCGGTTGCCCCTTGGGGCGGTCGGGCTGCACAAACGATCCGCAAGAACCGTCAGGATCGGCCGGTAGGGTGACCGTGTGATCGAAGCCCGAGCCCTGACCAAGCGGTACGGCAACACGGTTGCCGTGGACAACCTGTCGTTCACCGTGCAGCCGGGCCGGGTCACCGGCTTCCTCGGCCCGAACGGCGCCGGCAAGTCCACCACGATGCGGCTGATCCTGGGCCTGGACCGGCCCACCGGCGGCTCCGTGATGATCAACGGCGGGCACTACGCCGGGCTGCACCAGCCGCTGCGGCACGTGGGCGCGGTGCTGGAGGCCAAGGCGTTCCATCCCGGCCGCCAGGCCGTCCACCACCTGCGCTGGGTCGCCGCCAGCAACGGCATCCCGCCGCGCCGGGTGCCGGAGGTGCTGGAGCTGGTGGGCCTGACCGCGGTGGCCCGCCGGCGGGCCGGCGCCTTCTCACTCGGCATGGCGCAGCGGCTGCAGCTGGCCGCCGCGCTGCTCGGCGACCCGCAGATCCTGCTGCTCGACGAGCCGGTCAACGGGCTGGACCCGGAGGGCATCCAGTGGATGCGGCAGTTCATGAAGGCATGGGCGGAGCGCGGGCGCACCGTGTTCGTGTCCAGCCACCTGCTGTCGGAGATGGCGCAGACCGCCGACCACCTGGTGATCATCGGGCGCGGCCGGCTGATCGCGGACGTGCCCACCGCGGAGTTCCTCAGCCGCAGCGCCGGCAGCTTCGTCCGGGTGCGCAGCCCGCAGGTGGAGAAGATCGAGCAGCTGCTCGCCGAGAAGGCCATCGAGACCGCCCGCGAGCCGGACGGCGCGCTGGCGGTGCGCGGGGTGGAGTCGGCCCGGGTCGGCGAGCTGGTGGCCGAGCAGGAGCTGGTGCTGCACGAGCTGTCCCCGCAGCGGCCCTCGCTGGAGGAGGCGTTCCTCGCCGTCACGCGTGGTGCGCAGGAGTTCCACGCGGGCAGCCCGACCGGTGGTCCGGTGCCCGGTTACGGCCCACCCGGATACGGCCCGCCGCCGGGGTACGGTCCACCGCCTGGTCAGCCCGGGTACGGGATGCCGCCGGGCTACGGCCCGCCGCCGGCTCCGCCGGGGGGCGGCTCGCCTGGATACGCGCCGACGCCCGGGTACGGGCCGCCACCCGGTCAGCCCGGCTACGGTCCACCGCCGGGATACGGTCCACCGCCGCCGGACGGGGTTCCCCCGGGCTACGCCCCGCCGCCGGCTCCGCCGGGATACGGCCCGCCGCCGGACGGGGTTCCCCCGGGCTACGCCCCGCCGCCGGCTCCGCCGGGATACGGCCCGCCGCCGGACGGGGTTCCACCGGGCTACGCCCCGCCGCCGGCTCCGCCGGGATACGGCCCGCCGCCGGACGGGGTTCCACCGGGCTACGCCCCGCCGCCGGCTCAGCCGGGCTACGGCCCGCCGCCCGGATACGGGACCCCCGAACCAGGCCCAGCGGGCGACCAGCCACCGGCCGGGCCGCAGCAGGCCGGGCCGCAGCAGACGACCGGGCAGGGATGACCGTGCTGCGTACCCTCCGCTCCGAGCAGATCAAGCTGACCACGCTGCGGTCCAGCTGGTGGTCCGTCCTGGTCACCGTGAGCGCCTCGCTGGCCAGCGCGCTGCTGATCGCGATCGTCATTAGCGACGAGGAGGGCACCAGCGACACCGTCGAGACCATCACCGTTCTGTTCCTGATGGCCGCCCAGCTCGCGCTGATCGCGCTGATGGCGATGGCCGTGATCGTGTCCACCTCGGAGTACCGGTTTGGTCAGATCCGGATGACGCTGGCTGCGACGCCGCACCGCTGGCAGGTGATGCTGGCCAAGGCGGTGATCTCCACGGCGGTGGCGTTCATCGTCGGCACGGCGACGGCGTGGCTGTGCGTCCTGCTGGCCAAGCCGCTGCTGCCCGCCGGCATTCGCCTGGAGCTGTCCGACCCGGGCGCCATGCGCATCCTCTGGGGCCTGCCGCTGTTCTTCGCGGTGGCGGCGCTGCTGGCCATGTCGCTGGGCGCCATCCTGCGCAACAGCCCGGCGGCCATCACCATCCTGGCGCTGATGTCGCTCGGTGTGGAGAAGGTGCTGCTGGCCATTCCGAACACCCATAAGGTAGCGCAGTACCTGCCGTTCAACGCCGGGATGCGGATCACCCAGCCGGCCGACACTGAGTGGGAGCTGTCACCGTGGGGCGGCTTCACGGTGTTCTGCGTGTACGCCGTGGCGCTGTTCCTGGTTGCCCTGATCCTGACCGAGAAAAGGGACGCCTGACCCGGGCCCGCTCGCCTGCCGTTGGCTTCGCGGCAGGTCAGCGGGCGAGGTCGGGCAGCACCTCGGCGCCGGGCATCCGGGCCAGCGTGGCGCCGGGCAGCACCAGCTTGGAGCGGCGCACCCCGGAGCCGATGATCGCCGCCGGCACCTCGACGACCGCTGCGTCCACCAGGACCGGCCAGCCGGCGGGCAGCCCGAGCGGGGTGATGCCGCCGTACTCCATCCCGGTCAGCGCCACCGCCTCCTCGACCGCGGCGAACGACGCCTTGCGCACGTCCAGGTACCGGCGGACGACGCCGTTCACGTCGGCCCTGGTGGTGGCCAGCACCAGGCAGGCGGCGTACCGGGTCTCGCCACCCCGCTTGCCCGCCACCACCACGCAGTTCGCCGAGGCGTCCAGGCCGATGTCGTACGCCGCGCAGAACGCCGCGGTGTCGGCCAGCTCCGGGTCGATCTCCGCGACCCGGACCTCGGCCGCGTCCGGCCAGCGCCGCAGCGCCTCGGCCACCGGGGCGCCGAGCAGGTCGGGACGGTCCAGCGCCGGTACGTCATCGAGCTTCCCGATCACCCTGCCAGCCTATGCGAGCCGCAGGGTAAGCCCCCGTCCAGGGCATCCCGGCCGGTCGCTGCTGGCCGAGCGCCTACCTGATCTACCGGCCAGTGCCAGCCGCAGGTCAGCCGGCGTCCAGGGCATCCCGGGCGGCCGGCGCCACCCCGGGCCGGACCGGCTCGCCGGGCCGGGCGGTGAGCACCCACGGGCCATCCTCGGTGACCGCCACGGTGTGCTCCCAGTGCGCGGCGAGCGATCCGTCCAGGGTCACCACGGTCCAGCCGTCGGCCAGGGTGCGGAACGCCGGGGAGCCCAGGGTGAACATCGGCTCGACGGCGAACACCAGCCCGGGCCGGATGCGCAGGCCGCGCCCCGGACGGCCCCGGTTCAGCAGCAGCGGATCCTCGTGCAGGCTACGCCCGATCCCGTGCCCGCCGAGGAACCAGCCGTCGTGGTCGGCCACCACGCCGTACCCGCGCTCGTCCGCCACCGCCGCGATGGCCGCCGACACGTCCCCGGCTCGCCGGCCGTACCGCAGCTGCTCGATGCCACGCCACAGCGCCGTCCGGGTGCCCTCGATCAGGTCGAGCACCGCGGGCGGGGCGTGCCCGTCCCCGCCGACCACCCAGGTGCAGGCCGCGTCGGAGTGGAACTCCTCGAGCACCACCCCGCAGTCCACGCTGAGCACGTCGCCGGCCCGCAGCCGGCGGTCCGGCGCCGGGATGCCGTGCACGACCTCGTCGTTCAGTGAGGCGTTGATGACCGCCGGGTACCCCCGGTAGCCGAGGAACGAAGGGTGCCCGCCCCTGGCCCGGATCTCCCGGGCGGCCAGCCGGTCCAGGTCCGCGGTGCTGATGCCCGGGCGGATCGTCTCCCGCAACAGCTCGTGCACCTGCGCCAGCACTGCGCCAGCGCGCGCCATCTGCT
>JBKOWA010000065.1:0-2764 GCA_046724155.1 Actinomycetota bacterium | reverse complement strand
GGCCGGGGTGGCTGCCCGGCGGCCGGCCCACCCGTTGGCCCGCCTGTCGGCCCGCCCGTCGGCCCGCCTGTCGGCCCGCCCGTCGGCCCGCCTGTCGGCCCACCTGTCGGCTCAGCCTCTACCCGGGCATGCCGGGGCGGGATGGCGAGCCGGAGTACGTCCGGCAGGGTGCCGGCCCACCGGTCCGCCACCACGCGGGCCAGCCGGGCGATCTCCGGGGCCAGCACCGGCTCCGCGGACACCGCGCGGCTGATCCACTCCAACCGGCCCTTGTGCTCCGACGACGCGGCCCGGGACAGCACCACGCCGTCCACCAGCTGCCCGGCGAACCGCACCCGCACCCGCGACCCGGCCACCACCTGGGCATCCAGAGCGCTCGGCACCACGTAGTCGAACGGCCGGTCCAGGTGCGGCAGCGGGATGTCCACGCACACCCGGGCCACCGGGTCCACCGGCGCCGGCTCGCGCTGCTCGGGTCGGCGGCTGCGGCTCACGGCACCGTGTGTACCAGTACGCGGGCTGGGCTTCGCCCTCGCCCGCCGCGGGGTTCCGGGCTGGGCTTCGCCTTCGCCCGCCGCGGGGTCGGGTCTAGAACATTCCGGGGTGGGCCTGCCGGGGAACGGCAGGCCACGGCGAAGCCGACCGAAGGCCGGCGAGCAGCCTCGGCGAGCCCGCCGGGTTGCTAAGACCTCAGCCCACGGCTGCCGGGCTCAGTCCGAGGACGAGCGCCCTGAGCTGGTCGGCCCGGTCGGTGTTCTCCCAGGTGAAGTCCGCCAGCTCGCGACCGAAGTGGCCGTACGCTGCGGTCTGCGCGTAGATCGGCCGCAGCAGCTGCAGGTCGCGGATGATGGCCGCCGGTCGGAGGTCGAACACCTCATGCAGCGCGGCCTGGATCTCGTCCACCGGCGCCACCTCGGTGCCGAAGGTCTCCACGAACAGGCCGACCGGCTCGGCCTTGCCGATCGCGTACGCCACCTGCACCTCGCACCGGCTGGCGAGGCCCGCGGCCACCACATTCTTGGCGACCCACCGCATGGCGTACGCCGCGGAGCGGTCGACCTTCGACGGGTCCTTGCCGGAGAACGCCCCGCCGCCGTGCCGGGCGTAGCCGCCGTAGGTGTCCACAATGATCTTCCGCCCGGTCAGCCCGGCGTCACCCATCGGGCCACCGATCACGAACTTGCCGGTCGGGTTGACCAGCAGCCGGTAGTCGCTGGTGTCGAGGTTGAGCTGGGCGACCTCGGGCTCGATCACGTGCTCGCGGACGTCCGGGGTGAGCAGCGTGTCCAGCGAGATGTCCTCGGCGTGCTGGCTGGAGACCACCACGGTGTCCAGCCGCACCGGCTTGCCGTCCACGTACTCGATGGTGACCTGGGTCTTGCCGTCCGGACGCAGGTACGGCACCGTGCCGTCCTTGCGTACCTGGGCCAGCCGGTGCGCCAACCGGTGCGCCAGCGCGATCGGCAACGGCATCAGCTCGGGGGTCTCGTCGCAGGCGAACCCGAACATCAGCCCCTGGTCGCCGGCGCCCTGCCGGGCGATCTCGTCCTCCGAGCCCTCGACCCGGGCCTCGTAGGCAGCGTCCACACCCTGCGCGATGTCCGGCGACTGCGCGCCGATCGACACGCTGACCCCGCAGGACGCGCCGTCGAAACCCTTCTTGGACGAGTCGTAGCCGATCTGCAGGACGCGCTCCCGGACGATGGTCGGGATGTCCGCGTACGCCTCGGTGGTGACCTCGCCAGCGACGTGCACCTGGCCCGTCGTGATCAAGGTTTCGACGGCCACCCGGCTCTTGTGGTCCTGCGCGAGGAGCGCGTCGAGGATGGAATCGCTGATCTGGTCAGCGATCTTGTCCGGATGGCCCTCCGTGACCGATTCGGAGGTGAACAGACGCCGAGACACGGCTCTCCTGAAGGGTTTCGAGGTATGAGTGATCGCACCCAAGCTTAGCCGCAGGGCGCTTGTGCGACGATCGCAACTAGCTCGGCAGCAGGCCGAGCACCACGTCCCAGACGGCGTCGGCGAGGTCTTCCTTGCTGCATTCGGGAACCTCGTACGCCGCGCCGCCGGCGGCCAGCACGGTGGCCGCGTTGCGGTCCGCGCCGAAGATCCGCCCGCCGCTGACGTCGTTGACCACGATCAGGTCGGCGTTCTTGGCGGCCAGCTTGGCCCGGGCGTTGGCCAGCGCGTCGTGCGTCTCCGCGGCGAACGCCACCAGCACCTGCCCCGCGGGCTTGCGGGCGCCGATCTCGGCGGCGATGTCGACGGTGCGCACCAACTCCAGGACCGGCGCCGCGCCGTCGGCGGACTTCTTGATCTTCCTGGTGGAGTAGGCCGCCGGCCGGAAGTCGGCCGGCGCGGCCGCCATCACCACCGCGTCGGCGCCGTCGGCGGCCGCCAGCACCGCCTTGTGCATCTCCTCGGTGCTGGTCACCCGCACCACCTCCACCCCCGCCGGGTCGGCGAGCGCGGTGTTCGCGGCGACCAGGGTGACCCGGGCGCCGCGGGCGGCCGCGGTCACCGCGAACGCGTAGCCCTGCTTGCCGGAGGAGGCATTGCCGAGGAACCGGACCGGGTCGAGGTACTCCCGGGTGCCGCCGGCGGTCACCACCACACGCCGGCCGGCCAGGTCTGGGCCCGAGTCGGGGCCCGAGTCCGGGCCCGGCCCGCTGCGCCCCGGCTCACCTCGGGCCAGCAGCCGGTCGGCCACCGCGGAGATCGCGGCCGGCTCCGGCAGCCGCCCCGGCCCGCTGTCCGGACC
>JBKOWA010000156.1:0-3684 GCA_046724155.1 Actinomycetota bacterium | reverse complement strand
GTGTTCGAGCAGCTTCGCCGCCGCGCCCGCACGCTGGGACGCAACGTGCCCTCCGGTGTCGGTGTGCTGCTGCGCAGCTCACGTCACGGCTCGATCGACGTGCGGCGGGGGCCGGCCATACTGATCGTCGACGGCGCGCCGGTGGAGCTGGCGCTGTGGCTCTTCGGGCGGGTGGCGGTCTGCCGGGTGCATGTCGAGCGGTACGGTGGCCCGGACAACATGGTGGCCTGGGTCGAGTCGTCGCTTGGACGCTGAGGCAAACGGTGGTCAGGCTCGCAGGAATGGTGATTGGGCGGATGGCCGGGCTGATGGCTTGGTCGAATCGGGTGCGTTGGGCGATGCGGACCAGTAGGTCGATACGGCCGCGGCGGACGCCATAGTCGCGGTCTACAGAGCCGACACTGTCGCAGCGCTACTCAGCGCGGTCATCCATCGGCGGCTACAGGTCCGGTGCCTGGTCCTGCTGCGGCAGCGGCGGTCCGAAGGCGACCTCGATGCCCGGCGCGAAGTCCGAGCCACCGCGCAGGTAAACCTCGGCGACCACGGACCAGAACGCGGACGCCAGCCGGCCGACCGCCCGCAGCCCACCGGCCGGACCGGGCTCGCCGTGCAGGGAGGCGAGCTGGCGCAGGAAGTCCAGCGGCCGTACCCGGACCACGCCGGCGTACGACGGTGCCGCGGGCGGTGGGTCGGTCCCGGGGGAGTCAGCGCCGGGGGAGTGTGCCCCAGGGAAGTCGATACCGGGGGAGCCGTCCGGCAGTTGGGCGAGGACCACGTACAGCGTCGTCGTCTCGGTCCACACCCGGCGCACCAGCCCGCCGCCAGCCTCGTTGACGACCAGCTTGGTCCCCCGCAGGAACCAGCGGGCCCCGCCCGGGTCGCGCAGCCACAGGCGGTACCGCATCCGCCGGGCGTCCCCGAGCACCCGCGGGAACAGCTCGAACTCACCGTGCTCGACGGCCAGCGGTGGCAGTCCCTCGACGGTCACCACCCCGGAACGCACCACCCCCACCAGACCGCCGTCCGCCGCCTCCGCACCGACGTCGATGGCGATCCGCAGATCCTCCAGCACGCACCCCGACAGGGTGTCCACGTCGTCCACGGTGACCAGAACGTTCTCCGCGGCGACCGCGCACTCCAGCCGGTCGGGTGCCGGCGGGCCGAGGTCGGCGGGGCGCAGCAGACCGCGCAGCGACTCCCGGAACTCCACCACCCTCGTGGACCTGGCCCAGCCCTCCGCCGTGCTCACCGGGTCCAACGCGCTCATCGGGCCGCTACCGGCTGCAGGTAGGCGTGCTCGTACGGTGGCGCCCGGCGCACCGCCGCGGGGACCGGGTCGAACGGGTGCCGCCGGGCGAGCTCGACGGCCAGCGCGCCGACACCGGCGACGGCCGCCGCCTTGAGCAGGCCACGCCGGGAGTGCCCACCTCGGCTCGCGCCTGCAGTACCGCCCAAACGAGCCGGAGGGACTCACCGCTGCCATGGCAAGGCCTGTCCCCTCGCCCACTGACTCCGGGAGCTCGGCGGCACGGGTGGTGCCTGGTAGGCGGGCCGGCTTTTCGGGCGTCAGGACCGGGGTGCGGAGTCGGCCGGGTCAGCGCAGTGCCCACAGCTGCACCTTCCCGTCGTATCCGCCGCTGGCCAGGGTCTTCCCGTCCGGGGAGAACGCTACCGAGGACACCGGCTGGTCGGCGTGGCCTTGCAGGGGGGCGCCCAGCCGTCGGGGGTGGGCCGGATCAGTCACGTCCCACAGCCGCACCGTGTGGTCGCTGCCGCCGCTGGCCAGGGTCTTCCCGTCCGGGGAGAACGCCACCGTGTACACCACGCCATTGTGGCCTTGCAGCGGGTCGCCGAGTTGGCGGCCGGCGACGTCCCACAGCCGCACCGTCCCGTCGTCGCCGCTGGCCAGGGTCTTCCGGTCCGGGGAGAACGCCACCGCGTACAACGAGCCGGTTTGCGGTGAGGTGAAAAACTGATGGTGGGCCGGATCGCCGGTGTCCCACAGTCGCACCGTCCCGTCGAAGCTGGCGGTGGCCAGGATGCGCCCGTCCCGGGAGAACGCCACCGAGGCCACAGCGCCGTTGTGGCCTTCCAGGGGGTCGCCGAGCTGGCGGGGGGCGGACGGGTTGGTGACGTCCCACAGCCGTGCCGTGTTGTCGAGCTCGCCGGTGGCAAGGGTCTTCCCGTCCGGGGAGAACGCCACCGTGTACACCCTCTCGGCGTCGCATCGCAGCGGTTTGCCGAGCTGGCTGGGGGCTGACGGGTTGGTGACGTCCCAGAGCTGCACCGTGCCGTCGTCGTTGCCGTTGGCCAGGATGCGCCTGTCCGGCGATAACGCCACCGACTCAACCCCCTTGGGGTTGGTTTGCACCGGGTTGCCGAGCTGGCTAGGGCCGGACGGGTCGGTGACGTCCCAGAGCTGCACCGCGCCGCCGGCGTTGCCGTTGGCCAGGATGCGCCCGTCCCGGGAGAACGCCACCGACGTCACCGCGCCGCCGGAGCCGGGC
This sequence comes from Actinomycetota bacterium, assembly GCA_046724155.1. GTDB lineage: Bacteria > Actinomycetota > Actinomycetes > Mycobacteriales > JACQDL01 > JBKOWA01. The sequence continues at coordinate 1,177 of JBKOWA010000156.1, read as the reverse complement.
AGGGGTTGTCCCAGCGGCTGGGGGGTGGGGCGGGGAGCCGGCGTCGGCGCAGCGGAGGTGACCCGCGGCGCAGGCGAGGTGGGAGCGTCGGTCACGCTCGGGTTCCCACCCGGCGCGGCGTTGATAGCCAGCACGGTGCCGACGGCGGCGACCACCAGCACTGCCGCGGCGGTGATGAAGGTGCGGCGGTGTTGTAACCAGCCGATGCGGCTGAGCCGCCCGGCGGCCCGGCCGGGCTTGGTGCGTGTGCGGCGGGCGTGTTGTGAGGCCGGACGGCCGGCAGCGGCCGACGCAGGCGTCGGGGCGGGGAAGGCAGCGGGCAGTTGCTGTGATACCTGTCCCGCACTGGACTGGCGCAGGGCGGCTATGTTGGCCAGTTCCGGGTCGGCCTCGGTGATCCGCTGCGCCAGGAACGCCAGGTCGACCGCCGTGTACCGGCGACGCAGCGGCACAAACTGGCGACGGCTCAGGCCAGCGATGTCCCCCGGCAAATCCGCTTCGACTGGTAGCAGTATGTCGCCGGTCAGCACCGGAATGATCCGCAGCCCACACGCCAGCGCCTCGACGATCTCCCGCCGAATCCAGTCCCGCGGATCGTCGATCCGGCGCTGGCCGGCGGCATCGGTCAGGGTCAACCAGCGTGGCCCGATCACCACTAATAGCACACTGCAGGCCCGCAGCCGCCCCAGCAGTTCCTCAACGAAATCCGCACCCGCCGGGATCGACCGAGAATCCAGGAACACCCGATCGCTGCCGAACCGCGCCGCCAGCTCCCGATCAATCAACGCCGCCGCGGTATCACTGTCCGCACCGCGGTAGCTGATGAAGATGCCACCCATCAAGCCCACCCTGTGTCCCTTGGCTGCCACGAGTATCTACCCTTGAGCAGCAGTAGTCGCAGATGGTCGGTGCTGCAGGGCGGGGCGGGACAGGCGCTCAACTGACCAGCGGGAGTGCGTCGGACACGTCGGGCCACCACGGCGCGTCGGGGCTGCGCCGACGACGTTCCCGCAGGTCGAGCCGGTCGTTGACGGCGGCGAGGAAGTCTGCGTCGGGCCGCTGCGGACCGGCGGGCGCCGAGCTTGGCTGGTAGCGGTGAAACCACGACCGCACCTCGTCCCAGCTCCAGAGTGGACTTCGAGCATCGCGACGGGCGACTGGAGCCGGGAAATCTCCC
>JBKOWA010000317.1:0-5390 GCA_046724155.1 Actinomycetota bacterium | reverse complement strand
CGAGCCCTCGCCGAACGCTGCCGCCCCCGCGACCTCTACGACGTCGTCCACCTGCACCGCCACCCCGACCTCGTAGGGCGTGCCTCAGCCGTCGCCGCGGTTCTGCGGAGCAAGTGCACCCACGCCGGTATCGAGATACCGACCCTGGAGACGATGCAGGCCACCAGGTTTCGAGAGGAGGTCGAGGCTGAGTGGGAGAACATGCTCGGTCACCAGCTCCCACGACCCTTACCGCCATTTATCGACTTCTGGAATACTCTCGTCGACGTATTCTCCTGGCTCGCCGGCACCCGGCCGACCCGCCAGCTACCACGCGCCCAACTCGGTGACCTCGATCAGACCTGGACAGCCCCGAAGGCCATCACGTCCTGGCGCCGCAGGTTTCCCCTGGAGCTGGTGCGCTACGCTGGAGCGAACCGGCTGAAGATCGAAGTCGACTATCGATCCGAACGAGGCCGCACAGGTGTCCGCATAGTCGAGCCTTACTCACTGCGGCGAACTCGTGACGGCAACATCGTGCTGTTCGTCGTCAACGACCGCGGTCAGTTGCGCAGCTATCGCATCGACCGCTTCGCCGCGGTCCGGCCAACCACGGAGACCTTCACGCCCCGGTATCGCGTCGAATTCTAAGCCAAGCGCAGGTCATCAGAGCGCGTACGCCCGGCAGGAGCGGAAACAGACCCACGACGCCCCGTCCGGCTCCAGCGCCGCATCAATCTCCTACCGCGGCCGCTGCTAACTGATCTCGGCATGTCGCGACGGTCGAGGTAAGCAGGCTGTCCACGCTCATGCTTGATATGCGGGTGAGGACCCGCCTCACCGATCCCATTCTGCTCAGCCGGTGGTCACCCGGGTGGCCGTCGACCCGACCAACGCGAACGTGGCCTACGTGACCTACTTGGTCGGATGAAGATGAAGAGGGAAGCGGTGTTCAGGGGATCCGGGCGACTGCACCGTCGTTCATGATCTCGGCGGCCGTTGGCCGCGGCTGGGGTTCGTTGTCGGCGCGCCAGTGCGCCAACGACACTATACCCGGCGGCAGCAGCTCCAGCCCGTCGAAGAACCGGGCGATCTGCTCCCGGCTGCGCGGGCAGAGCGCCCCGTGCCGGCGCGAGGCCATTTCGGCGATGTGTCTCTCGTTCACGTACTCGTTCGTGGCGGTCGTGATCACCAGATAGCTGCCTGGCGCGAGAGCGCCAACCAGCCGCGCGACGATGCCGTGCGGATCGTCGCTGTCCGGAATGAACTGTAGGATCGCGACCAGCATTAGCGCGATCGGCTGGCCGAAATCCAGCGTCCGCGCCGCCGCCTCCAGGATGGTGTCCGGGTTACGCGCGTCGGCCTCGACGTAGTCAGTGACGCCGGCACCGGATCCGCTGGCGAGCAGCGCACGGGCATGCGCCCCCACCAAGGGATCGTTGTCGACGTACACCACCCGGGGCTCGGGCACCAACCGCTGGACGACCTCGTGCGTGTTGTCGGCGGTCGGTAGACCGGCGCCGATGTCGAGGAACTGGCTGATGCCGGCATCCTGGGCCAGGCAGGTCACCGCCCGGCGTAGAAAGGCCCGGTTTTCCCGTGCTGCCATCCGGACGGTTGGGAATCCGGCAGCGATCGCGTCCCCGGACTTCCGGTCGGCTTCGAAGTTGTTCTTGCCGCCCAGCCAGTAGTCGTACCGGCGGGCAGGATGCGCGACGGTAGCGTCGATACCCGACGACCGCCAACGCGGGTCAAGCGACGACGTTGAGCTCTCGCGGTCACTCACCGTGCCTCCAAGGCTTCCGCTGCGATCGGCTGGGTTACGGCCTGCCGCGGGATGCACCGTATCGTTAACCACCCAACGAGGCCCACAGGTGCCCCAACCGGACCGGCGCGGTGCAGCGACGGCCATCGTCGGGTCGGCGGCCGCGCCGGCGCCCGGTGGCGGACGGTCAGTTGCGCCGTCTGCCGCCGGTGTTCGGCGTTGTGGTCCGGATGGGCCAGGTCGTGGCAGGAGGGGTCGCTGTGGCCGGTCGCCGTGGCGACGTGTTCGTGTTCATGATCCGAGCACGGATACTGGCTGGGTGCGCCGCCAACCTCAGGCCGCCGTCTCGATCGCCGAACTGACCGACGATCCGCATCCGGTTTGGGCGCGGCTGCGCCGGTACGGCGATGTCGTCTGGGTTGGTGAGCTCGACGGCTGGGTGACGTTGACCCGGGCGGCCGGCGCGCGGGTCATGCGGGACGCCCGGACGTTCACCGTCGAGGACCCTCGGTTCTCCACCGGGCAGATCGTCGGCGCCAGCATGCTGTCCACCGACGGCGCCACCCACACCGCGCACCGGCGGCCCTGGGCCGAAGTCTTCAAGCCGGTCGCGGTACGCAACCGGTTCACCCGGACGTTGCGGGAGGAGGTGATGCACCTGCTCGACCGGCTCGCCGTGGTGCCGTCGCCGGACCTGCGGACCGGGCTGGCCGCGCCGTTGGCGATCGCCGCGATGGGCGCTGCGCTCGGTCTGGACGGTCTTGACGTCGGGCAGGTCCTCGGCTGGTACCGGGCCATCGTCGCCGGGGTGGACACCGTGTCCCGCGGCGGCGGCCCGCCCCCGGCGGCGCTGCAGGCCGTGGCCGCGATCCGCGACCACGCCCGCCGGACCCTGGCGGAGCCGCGGGCGGGAGCGCCGCGGGACACGGTGCTCACCGCTGCGGCCGCGGGCAGCGGCACCGACGTCGGTCGGCTCACCGCCGACCTGGCGATCCTGCTGTTCGGCGGCGTGGACACCGCGGAGAGCATGACCGCGATCACCGCGCATCACCTGCTGACCCACACCGACGCGCTCGACCAGGTCAGGGCCGACCCCGCGTTGCTGGCCCGGGCGATCCAGGAGTCGCTGCGGCTGGAGCCCGCCGCCACCCGCGTGGACCGCTACGCCACCACCGACACCGAACTCGCCGACACCCGGATCCAGGCGGGCGACCTGGTCATCGTCTGCCTGTCGGCCGCCAACCACGACCCCGAGGTGTTCACCGACCCGGACCGGTACGACATCCGCCGCGACAATGCCGCCGACCACCTGGCCTTCGCCATCGGCCCGCACTACTGCCTCGGAGTGCACCTGGCGACGCTGCAGACCACGCTCGCCCTCGGCATGCTGCTGGAGCGTTTCCCCGACATCCACCCCGCCGGTCCGCTGCCACCCATCACCGGATTCATCTTCCGCAAACCGGTGTCGGTGCCGGTCTCATTGGCCTGACTCACCGTCGCGGCGCGGGCGCAGCCCCAGCGGCGCTGATCGCGGTGGTCACATCGATCCAGGCAGGGCGGGGTGGTTGTCTCGCCCAGTCGACACGACGGTGACCGCCGCGGCCGGCAACGCGGCCAACCCGACCCTCCACATGGGCCGCCTGAGCGACGGCTACCCGCCCCGACAATCTACTTTGTCCGCCACGGTACCGACCTGACCTGCCGATAAGTAGTTGTCGTTGACTGGCACTACAGATCGGTTCTGCGGCTACCGCCACCGCGTGCGGGGCGGCACCTAAGGGGCCCTATCCTGTCTGGGAGTCCGCTACCGTTCGGCGGTGGCTGCTGTCCGATGCAGTCGCTCGACTAGCCGCACGAACCCGTCGAGCCGGTTGTCGATAGTGTTCTGGAGGATCTCCTGGTCGAGGTCCGCGTACTGGTGTGCAAGCATGTTCCGCATGCCGACGATCTTCGGCCAGTCGGGCACTTCGGCCAACAGGTCCTGGTTGACCTTGGCTACCGCGTCGATCGCGACTTCCAGCCGATGGCAGACGCCATCGCGGATCAGCGCATCGTCCAGCGAACCGCGGTTCAGGTGATCTCGCAGCACGCGGAGATGTTCGAGCGCGTCGCCGAGATGTTGAGAATCCTTCCGAGGTTTCCTGCTCACAGTTGTACGGCCTCGGCGAGTGCCGATGGGGCGACATGGGGCTTCAACATACGGGCCGGAACGATGTCAACCGGGCATCCCAACAAGCGTTCCAGTTCGACCTCCAACGCGGCGAGATCGAACAGATCGGCACCCGGCGCGAGGTCAACCAGAAGGTCGATATCACTGGTCGGGTCTTCCTCGCCGCGTACGACGCTGCCGAAGACGCGGACGTCGGTGACGTGGTGGGCGCGTGCAAGCGCGATGATCTCGTCGCGGTGCCGGGCGAGGATCCTGCCTAGTGGGGATGACGGTCGAAACCTTCGGTCACGGTAGGCCCTGAGGAGACGGGACACCTCGGGCTGGCTCCTGCCGGTCGCATCCGCGATCTGCCGTTGCGTCAGCCCCTGCTCCGCAGCCTGCCCGACGGCCTCACGCAGCATGGCCCCCGCCTTCGCCCGAAGCCGGTCAGCTTCCGCGGCAACACGCGTCAACGACTGGCTCAACTCCGCCTCACCCACGCATATAGCATATGCTATAGCCGCGGCGGCGACCCGCCCCCGGCGGTGCCGGTCTCATTGGCCTGATCCACCGTCGCGGCGCGGGCGCAGCCCCAGTGGTGCTGATCGCGGCGGTCACATCGATCCAGGCCACCAGAGGACCGTAGCCAATGATCCACCGCCGGCCCCCGTCTCGTCCGTCAAGCCGGATCCGGCCCCCGTGCATCAAGACGATCATGGGAAGCCATGATCAGGCGCTCGCTCATGCCGCCGGGCGGGCGAAGTCTACCGACGCTCAGGTCAGTGGCCGTTGAGCACTGTGAGTGACGGTGATGGTGGGCGGCTCCGCAGCTGCCCGTCAACCGACCGTGCCGATGAGCGCACGTTCGTATCGCGAACAGCCATGCCGATGTGAGCGAGTCTGCTAGGTCGCATGCCGATGCGCCGTAACGCATGCCGATTCGTATTCCGAGCGAGCGAGTGCTCCCAGATCGCCGATTGGGGCGCGCCGAGGCATAGGCCAAGTGTGGTTCGACGTGCAACCGGACGACTTGAGCACAGCCGGGGTCATGCGCGACAGCGCTCGCTCGACGTCATCGGACCGACAGTCTCGGTCGCGTCGAGGTCACCGACCGCAACGACATGCCGCTTGGACTTCACGATCCACGTGCCGAGGCCCGGCGGACCGAGGCAGTGCTGGAAACGTCAGCGGTTGGTGTCGTGCACGAGGCCGCCGGGCAGCGGGACGAGGTCAGCCGCGCAGTCGCACGCGATAAATTCGTGACGACGTCGGTGGTCGTCCCGCGATGATGGCCGACGTGGAGGAGGTCGAGGTCGTCGTCGCCCATAACGAGCGCGCGACCCTGCGCGTCGGCGGCGTGTTCCTGAAGATCGACGCTGATCAGACGCGCACCGACGTCGAGGTCGAGGCGATGGCTATGGCGCCGATCCCGACTCCGGAGGTCCTGTGGCGGAAGCCGCCCGTGCTCGCGCTCGCCGCCCTCCCAGGGACGGCACT